>JBALXF010000331.1:0-4059 GCA_036961085.1 Psychromonas sp. | reverse complement strand
CTAATGGCAATCCATAAGCATGATCATCATCAACTGGGGCATCTTCACTAAAATCTCCGCAAACCATCATAGGTACTACATCATTAGGGCATGCAACAATAGCCGTACTTGGTCCGGCTAAAGCGGTCGCTGAAATACGCTTATTAAAACTCATGATATCGGCAAGAAAATTATTTAAACCAAGGTTACGGATCTCAACTTTCACATACCGAGCTTCATCAGGTAAAATCTCAGGAGGATTATCAGGATCTGGGTACAGTAAAAATTCAACAGTAACGTTTACATCTAAATCCAAAGCCTCTTTAATTTCAAAATTATCACGATTCGGATACGCACTATTCCAATCCGAATCCGAGCTCGAACCTAAATTCAAATTTATCATTTCAAAAACGGCATCCTCAGCCTCTGCCTGACTTTTTCCTTCATCCAAGGTTTTAGCTGCATGTAAAGCAGCTGTATCAGCAATATTTTGCAGGCGGCTTTTATTCAATAACAAGTGCCCCCCATCAAGCGCCAGAGCAGCCATAGCAATTAAGGCAAACAGTCCGATAGTAAACATCACTAGGATATTACCTTGCTGTTTATTAAAACTATTAATCTTATTAACCACTTTAAAATCACCCATGCTACCCTCCTCGATTTACAACCGAGACAACCTGAAAATCATAATAAACTACCTACTTACGGGCTACTCCATGCCTTGAAATGTTGCAGCAGCGCGTCCCTCTTTGGGCGCATAAGTGCTTTTTTGATAACCGTTCATGACCTTATTAGCCACTTTCCCATCTAAGGAATTAACCACGCCCGCATTGTTTTCAGGCGCCATTGGATCTAATATTTGAAGCGCATTAATATCGGCATAAGTACCTGATATTTCACGTTCTTGATCTATGCTACATGCAACAAGAGTGACACTCATTGAAATAATCGAAATTGCATTAATTAATTTTTTCATGTCTTACCCCTCATTTGAGCTTATTTCGTGGCCATATTTTTCTTGGGTGCCACCGTTGTCTGGGATAGCTGCATCATTGCTTGCCCCAGTTTGATTAGGCGAATTTTCAGATTCATCTTTTACTCGACGCTCTGTCATTTTCCCTAACAGATAGAACCCTAAGTCTGATGATTCAACAAAATCATCCGTTGGTAATGCTACGCCCTCTTTGTTAAATGAACGCACCAATCTTGGCGTAACCATGATCACCAATTCGGTTTGCCCTTTAATAAATTTTTGGCTACGAAAAAGCTGTCCTAGAACAGGAATATCGCCTAAACCTGGAAGTTTATCGACACTTTCTCTTAAGTTATCACTAATCAAACCACCAATTGCGATGGTTTGACCATCTCCTAATTCCACAGTTGTAGAAGTAGTACGTTTAACCAATGAAGGGACAATAAAACTGGAATCAATATCACCCGAAGGCAATACAAGCGTATTTGCTGTGCTTAATTCACTGACTGATACATTCAGGTTTAAATTGATTTTTCCTGAATCCAAGACAGTCGGCACAAAGGTGACTCCGACACCATAGTCGCGATACTCAATAGTTATACCATCTTCATTAGGCACGGGAATAGGGAACTCACCACCGGATAAAAACTGTGCTTGTTGCCCACTTAACGCCGTGATATTGGGCTCTGCTAAGACTTTTGCCAAATTATTTTGCTTAGCAATATCAAAGGCAAAACTGAATAACATATCACTGCCTAAATAGGTACCAAAGAGGCCATTTGTGAGTCCTTGACTTGATATAGGATCGATTGCAGCTAATAAATCTCCACCACTAATAATGCCGCCTCCGCCATCACCACCATTACCAGCTAATATCATGCGAGAGTCCAAGCCACGAGCGACTTCTGATTGCACTTCTGCCACTGTCACTTCAAGCATAACCTGGTGACCACCACCTACAGACATCATATTTAAGACTTCACTTTTTCTGTTGCCCACGGTTGCTAAATCCGAATATCCTCGCGCTAATTCAAGCGCCAAATTAAATTTCTCAAGAGACGATGCTTCACCGGTTAACACTAATTGCCCCTGAGATGACTCCACCCCAATCTTTTCTTCAGGTAAATAATGGTAAAAACGTTCGCGTAAACTATTTAAATCATGGGTAACTTCTAAATTAATAATATCAATAATATTTTCATCTTCATCCCATACCATGACATTGGTGGTACCTAATGCTTTACCAACAATATAAAGTTCATCGCTTCTTAAAATTAGAATATCTGCAATTTCTTCTGTACCGATAGATACTCGATGGATATCATCTTTCATTTTTAAATTACGTGATTTAAATATAGGGATTTTTTGTGAATTCCCATCTTTCATCGAAGGTCCACCAGCGTTTGCCGTACCAATGATAAAGCACAGTGGTAACACGCATAGCATGCTCGCAAAAAAGGGAACTACTAATAACTGTTTAATTTTCATTTTGGTAGTCCTCTATCATTGTTCAGTGATTTCTATGAGTTCTTGGTCAATGCTAACCTGCACGGATTCTTGCTTAACGCCACGAATAATTTCTATTTTATCGCGTCTTTTATATAGTTTGGGTTTGCTTTTTTCAGGAGAAGCACTAGCTAATACAATGTCATTAACGGGTTCACTATCAGTGAATACTGAGATATTTTCAACATCATTTATATCCTCTGCCACATAATTTCCGGTGTCAGAATTATCGTTAGGGTTTCTTAAAGCTAAATTGATACTGCCTTTATTTCTGGCGTTCATTAATATCTCTGCTTGCTCAAGATCCACTTCTAATGTAACCGCTCGCACTAACTGCGGTTTGTTTTCATCGTTAGACGCTCTTTGATCGATAGCTATAATTTTAATATTGGAAAGAATCACATCTGTGGTAGCTCTCTTTCCTTTGCTATAAGTGTTTAAAACGTCAACTCGATTCCCCGGTAATAGAAACCCTGAAACTCCAACCACATCGTTCACTCGAATAGAAATCGCACGTTTATTTTTACCTAACAGACTAGCGAGAGTACTACCCTCTCCTTTCTTCACTAACCGTTGCTGCTTAAGAATGTCGCCAACAAACAATTTTTGTTTCACCACCATATCTTGTAATTGCTTTTTATCGGTAATGGTCCCCTTTGCTAACATCTCTTTAGGCATTACCACTGAAACAATATATTTTTGATCTAATAATGTACCTGCTGGTAGTTCTGTATTTACTGAATAAACGGTTATTTGCCCTGCTCTTAAGTCTTCAGGTTTATTTTCTTCTAACCAATTTTGTGCAATAAAAACCGCGCCTACCCCAAACACCAGAGATAGTAAAACAAAAAACAACGTTTTCTTATTCATAATTCCTCCTAAAGAATCAATCCCTTAAAAAATATAAGCTAGGTAACACTTACTAGCTAGGAGACGATTTTTATTAAAATAAATATCAATATGAGCAAACTTTTTACGCAATTATCTATATCTATAACTAACGGACTATACAAAATAACTATGCCAAGCGAAGTTGAGTAACTCTTTGTTAATGTTAGCTGGCAATTTATTGAAGACTATTTGATCGTCAATAATTGAAATAAGATCTCTCGGGTAACAAGGTAAAAAATCTTTGTTGTGTAACGTCAATAAGTTATCTGACAAATAATCAAAGGTTTCTGGTTCACAACTCAATCCTTTGGCATCACACTCAAGATCCCAAATGTGTTTAAATTCTTCTTTGTTAAAACCTGCAAAGGGAATTTTGTACCCTAAGCGCCTTAAAAAGGCATCATCAATCAGATCGTTAGGCGATAAATTAGTAGAAAAAAGTAACAAG
Organism: Psychromonas sp.; assembly: GCA_036961085.1. Classification (GTDB taxonomy): domain Bacteria; phylum Pseudomonadota; class Gammaproteobacteria; order Enterobacterales; family Psychromonadaceae; genus Psychromonas. The sequence goes on along the minus strand of JBALXF010000331.1, from coordinate 262 downwards.
AGCTCAAAAGGGGTTTCGAAATGCTGACCTGATTGTAAAGATAAAAAATCTCTTCTTTCTTCTAAAGGCACAATCCAACGGTTAAACAGGGCTTTAGGGCTCACTTTTTGTCGACCTAGGTCATCTAATAATAAAATGCCATTATTCGCTTTAAGCTGTAACGGAGCTTGATAAAGTTTTGAATTCTGATCAAACCTGACTTCGAGCATGTCTAAGGTGAGTTCTCCACCAGTAATAATCACTGGACGTTTACACAGTTGCC
>JBALXF010000330.1:0-4062 GCA_036961085.1 Psychromonas sp. | reverse complement strand
CCCATCATATCCCACATCGGACTGAATATACCAAGTGCTAGAATAAGCACCATACCTGCAACAAAGGTAATCAATATCGGCTCAATTTTATCTGTCATGTTTTTAAGCTCATAATCAACTTCACCTTCATAAAAGTCTGCGGCCTCATTTAACAGTTCATCAATCTGACCCGTTTCTTCCCCAACGGCAATCATTTGCAGTACAAGTGGGGTAAAAAGCCCAGAATTATTTGAAGTTTTAAGTAAGGTTTCTCCGGATTGAATCCCAGTCTGCATCGCTAAAATTTTCTCTTTAAAATATGCATTATCAACCGCGAAAGCAATTAAATATAAGCCATTATTCAAAGGGATACCCGCCATTAACATCATCGAAAAACTACGTGAAAAGCGCGCTAATAAGGTACGTTCAATAACGCTACCTATTACCGGTATTTTTAGTTTCCATTTGTCCCATAAATATCCCCCCTTCTCAGAGTTCAAATAAACCTTGGTACCAACAAATATCATCACTAACACGACCAACATATAAACGATATAGTTAACAAAAAAGTCAGACGTAGAGAGCAATAATTTTGTTGTCCAAGGTAGTTCCGTATTAAACCGGTCGAACATATTGGCGAAGGTAGGTAGTACATAAATATTTAAAATAACCATAGCAATCGCTAATGCAGTTAAAACAAAACTAGGATAACGCATCGCTGCTGAAACTCTTTTTCGAGTTTCTATCTCTTGCTCAAGATATGCAGCAAGTTGTTGAAATATTTTATCTAATTGCCCAGTGCTTTCACCAACCTGTACTAAAGAAACATATAGTTGAGAAAAAACACGAGGATGAAAGGCAAGGCTAGCTGATAACGAATAACCATTATGCATACGCGCTAAAACGTCATATAAAGCTTCGCTTAATAGTTTGGAATGGGTTGATTCCGCTAAGCCATTTATGGCCCTTAAGATAGGTATACCGGCTTTTGTTAATGAGTAAATTTGCCGTGTAAACATGATCAAATCAGGCAGTTTTACCTGCGAAGCAAAAATACTGTCCAAATCAAAACTTTTACTGGTTTCTTTTTCTGTTACTGCGAGCGGTAAAATACCTTTTTCTATAATCAAGTCAACGGCGATATCTTTGCTGCTAGCCTCGACCTCACCTTTAATACTATTACTCTGAGCGTCGCGACCTTTATAAGAAAATATTGGCATTACTTACACTGCTCTAGTTTCTCAGGAATTGGATTAATCATTTCAAAACGATCCACCAATTTAAACACTTCTTCTAAAGAACTAACGCCTTTTTTTGCATACTCTAATGCAGCCATACCTAGTGGTTGAAAGTATTCTGACTGTTTCGCAGCTAGTGCAAAAGCTTGTGTATCATCAATACGCAACGCACTTATCATTTGATCATTCAACTCAAGCAGTTCAAATACACCAATACGCCCCAGGTAGCCAGTAAAATTGCAACGTTGGCAGCCACCAGGTGAGTAATATTGAATATCCTGATGTTTCTCCCCAGTCATTAATTCAAGCAACATTTGTTGGCTAATATCTGGCGTCGCCGCGCTTTTACAATTGTCGCATAAACGTCGAATAAGACGCTGTGCAATCACAGCTCTTAATGCACTCGCCACTAAATAACCGGGTGCCCCCATATCTAATAGGCGTAATGTACTGCTAATAGCATCATTAGTATGTAAAGTTGAAAGTACTAAATGCCCAGTTAATGCGCCACGCATACCAATTTCCATGGTTTCACTATCACGCATTTCCCCAACTAATAAAACATCGGGATCTTGACGTAATGCGGTACGTAATACGTTCGAGAAATTGAGGCCTATTTTGCTATTAACCTGTACTTGATTAACCCTAGGTAAACGGTATTCGACAGGATCTTCTACGGTAATAATTTTATTGCCGGGCAAGTTAAGTGTATTTAAAGACGCATATAATGTTGTTGTTTTACCACTACCTGTAGGCCCGGTTACCAAAATCAATCCATTGGGACGTTTCAGCTGTAACTCTAAACGTTTATGAATATGCTCAGGCATACCCATTTCTGAAAAAGATAAAATCCCCGAAGATTGATCTAATAAACGCATTACAACGGATTCACCTTGCTGAATTGGCATGGTAGAAATACGGATATCAATATTGCGCCCTTTCACGTCAATATTAAAACGACCGTCTTGAGGTAAACGTTTTTCAGAAATATCAAGATTTGCCATCAATTTCAAACGCGATACCAATGCATTTGCGATACCACTTTCAGGTAACAAGGTTTCTTGCAATACCCCATCAACACGTTGCCTAATGCGTAATGCACTTGCATCAGGTTCAATGTGAATATCAGATGCACCAACTTGTACTGCATCTTCAAATAGTGATTGCAGTAACTTCACCACAGTGACATCAGAACCTTCACTAGATAGATCTATTTGAGAAGTATCAAAGGCGGAGCTATTACCGTGTTCTTCATTAAGCTTAACCGCAAATGATGCGATTTCTTTGGTACGTCGATAAACGCGACTGAATGACTCAAGAAGGTCTTCTTCTCGAGCGATCATTAAGTCGAAGTCGCGACCTTTTAATACTTCAGATAGCGTATCTAACCCCGCTAAATCAGCAGGGTCAGTCACCACTAAGGTAATTTTTATACCATCATCTTGAATTGCTAACGCTCTTAAACGACGTGCATGCACTTCAGGGATTAACTGCACAGCATTCAGATCTATTTTTACACTAAGTAAATTAACTACTGGAATATCAAGTTGATGCGATAGGAAAGTTAATAATTGCTCTTCGCTTAAATAACCAAGCTGAATTAAGGTAGCCCCTAATTTTAGACCTAAGTTATGTTGCTCTGATAAGGCATAATTTAACTGTGTTTCAGTGATTAAACCTTTTTTAACCAACAAATCACCTAAACGTTTTTTTAATTTTACTTTCATAGTGTCCCTGAATTCTCTGCTAAATAAGATAATCGTTGGTTAATATAAGCTTTAGCATTGCGAGAGAGTGAGGTTTCTAATAACGCTTGTTGATAACTCTCTATCGCTTGTGCGGTCTTTCCCTGCTTATCCTGAGCGATGGCCAAAGACATTCTCCAGCGACCGTCTTCGGGTCTTTCCAACAACAAATTACTATATAGCTTTTCCGACTTTTCAAATTGTTCAAATTTTTGCGCTAAAATGGCATAGCTAACGTGGTAATCCAAATGCCCAGCTACTACAGGCGGGTTTTGATCAAGATATAAAAAGGCTTTTTGCAGATCCCCTTCTTTTGTCGCTATGCGTGATAACATCAGATTAAAGTCTGAATAATAAGGCGATTCCAGCGCTCCTTTTTTCAATAAATCAGTAGTTTTTACTATGTCACCTTGTGCATAGTAATAAAGGGCTAATGACTGTCGTACTTGATTCAATTGAGGTTGTAGCAATAACGCTTGTTGCCACTTTTGTGCGGCCAAACCATTATCTCCTTGCAATTCAGCTTTATCCGCTTCTTTTAAATAGATATCAGCCAATTCAGAGTCACTCAGTTGCGAGCTTGTTATTTGCAGATTAGCGTCATTTTTAGTTTCTTTAACTACATTTTTTGTTACTGCCTTTTGAGAAGAAGCTTTAATCGTAACTGGTTTAGCCGCAATAGCTTTACTGACAGTAGGTTTAGCCTGAATGGGCTTAGCAGAAATCGCTTTGGTGACAATAACAGGTTGAAGCACTTTTTCTTGAGGTACAGACTCAATTACAGCAACCTTTGGTTTACCTGCAGGAGCTAGCTCTTTATCAATTCCTTGTTGTTGTGCAGACAATTCAGTTTCTACAGTATTTTTTGAGTCGACCTTTAAGACTGGTGTATCAATTTTGATTTCAGTGCCACTATCGGCTTGTTCAGTAACGACTTCATTCACAACCGAAGAAACATCAGGAATAAGTGAGTGCTCACCTTTATCTAGGTTGTCTTTAGTGAAAATAAGGTAAGAAAACCCCAGAGAAGAGAGTAATAACAGTGCTGATAACAATATAATGATTATTTTTTTATTGACAGCACTTCTTGGCATCGGCGA
>JBALXF010000032.1:0-12724 GCA_036961085.1 Psychromonas sp. | reverse complement strand
GAACAGGAATAATCGGCTTAGCGGCAAAACTGAGGATTTTTAATTCATCACGATATTTACCTAAAATCGGCTCTCGTAAATCGATAACATAAAAAATAATATCGTTTTTCAATAGCGCTCTAAGCACTTTTGCTTCCTGCTCTAGCTCTGGGTAGTCAGCTAAGTTTTCTAAAAAAAATTGTAAACGTTCAATGCCATCAACCGTTTGGTTTTTAAAGAAACCTTTTAAAATGGCAAATAGCCTAATCGAATCCTCTAAACCAGGCGTATCAAACAAAGAAAAGTCATCTGCGCCTTCAATGCGAATAGAACCACCTTCAACATGGCGAGTGGTGCCAGCTTGATCTGCAACTTGTCCGAATTCAGCATCTCGCAAAAGAGTACGCATCAACGAAGTTTTACCCGCATTGGCATGACCTACAACGGCAATCGAAAGGCCTTTATGACTCATGAGTTTTCCCATTTTTAATATTTAACTGAATAATATTGTCTAAAGGTATATTGGCTTGAGAGGCTAATGAATACCAATCACTCCTGCGATTTTTAAGCTGATTTAGCCCCACATCTTTTTCATTAACTAACAATAAATAGTAATCTTTAGTTGTTGCAGAGGTTAACGACTTAATAAAACTGAGCACTCCTCGATCGGGTAAGTGTCCTAGGGCAACATAGATTGCAATTGAAGGCTCTTTAACGGCCTCTAATGAGCTTAATAGCGTCTGTTGACTGTCATAGTCGAGTGCATGCATTAATCGTGTCACTCGACTAGGATTGACATTATCTAGATGTTTTTTGACCAGCTCTAATGCAGCAATAGGCAACTCAATCGCAACAGGGAAAATATCACTCGGTAATACCGAACTAGTAGATACAACCTCAGGAATGGGAGAAACTGTCTGCTCTGCTATATCTGAATCAACAACACCCAAAGAAGTAAAATTGGGTTTTAAATATTGGCGCAGTTGCACATAGTAGGGCAAGCTAAGATTTAACCTAAACTTATTGGTTTTAACTCTCAGTAATAATTTCATTACTAACATGAGTAATAAACGCGGTAATAAACCATATATTACTAAACTGCTGATCAACAGACTAGACCACACTAATCGTGCATTTTCAGGGTCATTTAATATATTGAAATGCGCAATATTGCTCTGTTCTATTTGCAATAAATTAGGCACAGGGAAACCAAGCAAGCTAGGAATATAGGCAAGGAACTCAGTTAACCATTGAAAGCTTTGAGCAGATAAAATACTTGTTTGCCAAATAAAATCGACTTGATGAGTAGCGAGTAAACTTAACAACATCAAAACCGAGCCAGTAAAATAACTAAACCATAATAAGTGGGTAAAATACGACAGCTGAAAACGCCCAAATTCGCCGCTGAAAAACAACTTAAAATAGTATGCCAACAAGGTGCGATAATGGACGTTTTTTATTAATAACTTATTGAAGTATTTATCTGATTTGTTAAGCAATGATTGGCTTATTCGGATCAACCAATTAGCATTTAAACGACGTGTCGGCAGGAAAAAGAACAACCAGAATAAAAGCGAAAATAAATTAGGGATAAAAAACAGTGCAAATGCCCAAAAAAAATTTATTTGCCCGCCTTGCTCGGTCAAAAATACTTTCTGGACGGCGAGCGCGCCAATAAACATAAATAATAAGGAGAAAATAAAGAATATAGTACGAGTGGCGCTCTTAAAATGACTAAATAAAGAGGATATATCAAGATCTTTATCAATTAGCTGCGAGCGCTGTAAAAGCAATTGCTCAAAGCTAACTGACTGATTATCTAAAGTGTCTACAGACAACTCAGGAGTTTCCTCCTCAATTATGCGTACTCCCTCAGCTAATAAACGCTGCTCAAATGTAGCCACTCGCTATTTCCCTATTTAGATTATTTTTTCGAGCTACGAATTGCTGACCACCATTGTGCATCTGCATCGATTTGACCTTCTTCATCCAAAGCAGGATAAGGTAGATTTTTTTGTTTGCAAAGTTTGGTAAATATTGGATGGCCGCCTTCGAATAAGATGCGATGAGCTTCTTCTTCTGGTAAACGACATTCGCCAGCATACATACCTGCTAATTCACGTTGACGCTGTGCTTCGTATAAAATAAGTGCAGAAGCAACTGATACATTCAGAGACTGACACATACCGACCATAGGGATAATAACATCTTGATCTGCAAGCGCTAATGCTTCTTCGCTAATACCGTGTTTTTCTTGTCCCATCAATATAGCTGTAGGTTTAGTATAATCAACTTCACGGAAATCAACAGCTGTGGCAGAAAGGTTAGTAGCAACAATTTGCATACCTTGAGCACGTAACGCAGCAATTGCATCAGCAGTTGTGTCATGAGAATGTACATTTACCCAGTTTTGGCTTCCTGTTGCACTTTTACCTGAAAGTCGCATCGCTTTATCTTCCCATGTTGCATGTACGTCACTGACACCAATAGCATCGGCAGTACGAACAATAGCAGCTAAATTATGTGGTTTATGCACTTGTTCCAGGCACACTGTCAAATCAGGTTGGCGACGGTTTAACATTTGAGTAATACGGGCTAGGCGTTCAGGTGACATAAAGGACTCTCAAGGTAAGTTTAGAAGTAATATTGGCGTATTATACATAATATCAACAGCACAAAAAAGATCTCAATAGAGCGCCAATATTAAGACTATTGATAATCAAGTTGAGAAGTAAATATAAATGCTGATTATATCAATATAGTCATCAGGGCTTATATACCCATGATACTTCAAGCTAGTGCCTGGCAAAGCATTTTGAAGTAACATGGGTATACAATATAATAGTTTAAAATACTCACAACACTGCTACGACATTAGTTGCACATAGGATTTATTGTAATGAATTTTAGGGATTTAGAATATTTAATCGCGCTTGAAGAATTAAAACATTTCCGTAAAGCCGCTGAAAAATGCTTCGTTAGTCAACCAACACTAAGTGGGCAAATACGTAAACTTGAAGACGAGTTAGGCGTGCAATTAATGGAACGTTCACCGCGTAAGGTATTATTCACCCAAGCAGGTCTAGATATAGTCGCTAAAGCTAAAACCATTTTAATGGAAGCAAGATCATTAAAGGAAATAGCCAAAAGCTATAATGAACCAATGCAAGGCACCTTACATATTGGATTAATTCCTACGGTTGCCCCTTATTTATTACCTTTGATTATTCCTACAATTAAGCAGCATTTCCCAGATTTATCGCTATACCTACATGAAAACCAAACACAGGTTTTACTAAAACAGCTTGAAGAAGGTGAACTCGATTGCCTTATGCTGGCAATGTTACCTGGAATGGAAGCCTTTGATGAATACCACCTATATCAAGAGCCATTGGAATTGGCACTAGCTGATTCGCATCAATGGGCGAATGACAATAAAGTGAAACTGAATAAGTTACGAGGCGAACATGTTTTAATGTTAGAAGATGGCCATTGTCTGCGCGATCAAGCATTAGGCTTTTGTTTTACAGCCGGTGCATTAGAAGATAATAGTTTTAAAGCAACAAGCTTAGAAACCTTACGCCATATGATTGGAGCTGAAAATGGCATGACCTTATTGCCAAGGCTTGCAATCCCTTTAAACCGACATCAAGCTGGGATTAAATATATTCCTTTCACAGATCCAGAACCATCAAGAGAAATAAGCCTTATATGCCGTAAAAACAGCGTGCGCAAAATGTGTTTTGAACAATTGTCGCAACTTATTAATAAAACAGTTAATGATAGATTACAGCAGTATTAATACCAACTCCACTAAATAACTGATCAATCTTACTGGTTAAAACAAGCAATTTCTGCGTTGAAAGCTTTGTAAAGGGAACAACCATTTACTGCAACTTTCGCCTTGAACTCACTTGTTTTTTCTACGTAATATTCGACCATTAAATTAATGGAATTGGTATAATTCTGGCATACAGCCGGATTGGGTCGTGCATAGTTGGTTGAAAAAGAAGTATTTATGCGGGAAAATGATATTTATTAACAGATACAAAAAAGCCGAACAAATGTTCGGCTTTTTTAATGCAACATTAAAGAGGCTTACGCTTCTTCGTCTGCTACTACTGGGCGGTCTACTAACGCGATGTAAGCCATAGGAGCTTTATCACCAGTACGGAAACCACATTTAATGATACTAGTGTAACCACCAGGACGAGTCGCGTAACGCGGACCCAATTCATTAAACAGTTTAGCTACAGTTGCATCATCACGTAGACGAGCAAATGCTAAACGACGGTTAGCAACGCTATCCGTTTTAGCTAGTGTAATTAATGGTTCAATTACACGACGCAATTCTTTTGCTTTAGGCACAGTAGTTTTAATAACTTCGTGCGTAGCAATTGAAATTGCCATATTACGAAACATAGCCTGACGATGACTGCTGTTTCGGTTAAGTTGACGTCCACTTTGACGATGGCGCATAACCTAATCCTTATTATTCGTTATTCGGATGATTGGAACTAATCAGCTTGAAGACTTGCTGGTGGCCAATTTTCTAGGCGCATACCTAGAGAAAGTCCACGTGACGCAAGAACATCTTTGATCTCAGTTAGAGACTTCTTACCTAAATTAGGCGTTTTCAGAAGCTCAACTTCAGTTCTTTGTACCAGATCACCGATATAGTGAATCGACTCTGCTTTTAAACAATTAGCAGAACGAACAGTTAATTCTAAATCATCTACTGGGCGTAAGAGAATAGGATCAAACTCAGGTTTTTCTTCCTTCTCAACAGGCGTACTTGCTTCACGTAAATCAACAAATGCGTCTAATTGCTCAGCTAAAATAGTAGCTGCGCGACGAATTGCTTCTTCAGGATCAAGTGTACCATCTGTTTCCATATCGATAACAAGCTTGTCTAAATCGGTACGCTGTTCAACACGAGCAGATTCAACATTGTAAGCAATACGCTCTACAGGGCTGAATGTCGCGTCTACTAATAGACGACCAATTGGACGCTCATCTTCTTCAGTATGAATACGTGATGAAGCTGGAACATAACCGCGACCTGATTCAATTTTAATTCGCATGCTGATTTCAGCATTGCCAGTTAAATTACAGATCACATGCTCTGGGTTGACTATCTCTACATCACCATCATGAATGATGTCGCTTGCAGTAACAGGACCTGCTCCAGATTTAGTTAAACTAACTAGAACGTTGTCTTTACCTTGAAGCTTAACAGCTAGGCCTTTAAGGTTTAGAAGAATCTCAAGGATATCTTCTTGTACGCCTTCCTTGGTGCTGTACTCATGTTGTACACCATCAATCTCGACTTCAGTTACCGCTGTGCCAGGCATAGACGATAATAAGATACGACGAAGTGCGTTACCTAAAGTATGACCAAAACCACGTTCTAGTGGTTCTAATGTCACTTTTGCTCTAGTTGCGTTAACTTGTTCGATATCAACTAATCTTGGTTTTAGAAAATCAATTACAGAACCCTGCATTTGTGTCCTCTCTTAGCAGTTAACTTTACTTAGAGTAAAGTTCGATGATTAACTGTTCGTTAATCTCAGCAGATAAATCTGAACGTTCAGGTAGACGAGTAAATACGCCTTCCATTTTCGTTGTATCAACAGCTACCCAAGTAGGTAGTTCACGTTGACCAGCGATTTCAAGTGCAGCGCCAATACGTGCTTGCTTTTTAGCTTTTTCACGAATTGAAATTACGTCACTTGCTTTAACGTTGTAAGAAGGGATGTTTACAACTTTACCGTTAACTAGGATAGCTTTGTGGCTAACTAATTGACGTGATTCAGCGCGAGTAGCACCAAAACCCATACGGTATACAACATTGTCTAAACGGCCTTCAATAAGTTGAAGTAAGTTTTCGCCAGTGTTGCCTTGTAAACGTGCAGCTTCTTTGTAGTAGTTACGGAATTGCTTTTCAAGTACACCGTACATACGACGAACTTTTTGCTTTTCACGTAATTGTAAACCGTAATCAGATAAACGCGGTTTACGAGCACCGTGTACACCTGGTGCATTATCGATTTTACACTTAGATTCAATCGCACGGACACCTGATTTTAAGAATAAATCAGTACCTTCACGACGGCTAAGCTTAAGCTTAGGACCTAAATATCTTGCCATTGTTCTTTCTCCAGTTACCTTAGAAAATCGCTATTAAACGCGACGTTTCTTCGGTGGACGACAACCATTATGAGGGATCGGTGTAACATCAGTGATGTTAGTCACACGGAAACCCGCCGCGTTTAGTGCGCGAATCGAAGATTCACGACCAGGTCCTGGTCCATTTACAAAAACTTCTACGTTTTTAAGACCATACTCTTTAGCTGCTTCAGCAGCACGTTCAGCAGCAACCTGTGCAGCGAACGGAGTAGATTTACGAGAACCACGGAAACCAGAACCACCGGCAGTTGCCCAAGAAAGAGCATTACCTTGACGGTCTGTAATAGTTACGATTGTGTTGTTGAAAGAAGCATGGATATGAGCCATACCATCAGCAACTTGCTTTTTTACGCGCTTGCGAGCACGAGTTGGAGTCTTAGCCATTATCTCTTACCCTATTTCTTGATTGCTTTGCGCGGACCTTTACGAGTACGAGCATTCGTTTTAGAACGCTGTCCACGTACAGGCAAGCTGCGACGATGACGAAGACCACGGTAACAACCAACATCCATAAGACGTTTGATGTTCATAGATACTTCACGACGTAAATCACCTTCAACGGTGAACGTAGCTACTTCAGTACGAAGAGCTTCGATTTGTGTCTCATCCAGATCATTCAGCTTTGCTGATTCAGCAATACCGGCCGCTGCACAGATAGTCTGTGAACGAGTTTTACCGATACCAAAGATTGCAGTTAATGCAATTACAGCATGTTTATGATCAGGAACGTTAATGCCAGCGATACGGGCCACTATGCACTCCTTAAAAGTTAACGATTCATTTGCGAAAAGCCCGGTAGGATACTCTACAAATGATGATTTATCAAACAAAAATAACGGTTAGATAGATATCTACCTAACCGTTTGATCCAAAATCTGGATTAGCCTTGGCGTTGTTTATGCTTTGGCTCTACACAGATAACACGCACAACACCGTTGCGCTTGATAACTTTGCAGTTACGACAGATTTTTTTAACGGATGCACGAACTTTCATTGCAACACTCCGTAGTTAGTATAACTTTTCCAGATTAGGTTATTTACCGTAATCTTTTAAGTTAGCTTTTTTCAAGACAGAATCATATTGATTAGACATCAAATGAGTCTGTACCTGTGCCATAAAGTCCATGATAACAACAACAATGATTAATAACGACGTACCACCGAAGTAGAACTGCGTATTCATTGCGACCATCATAAACTCGGGAATCAAACAGATAAAGGTAATATATAACGCGCCAGCTAATGTTAGGCGTGTCATCACTTTATCAATGTAACGTGATGTTTGTTCTCCGGGACGAATACCTGGAATAAAGGCACCGCTTTTCTTCAAATTATCTGCTGTTTCACGTGGGTTAAACGTAAGAGCAGTATAAAAGAAGCAAAAGAAGATGATAGCGGCTGCATATAACATCATATGCAACGGTTGGCCTGGCTGTAACGCCAAAGACACATCCGATAACCAACTTAAACCTTCAGTCTGACCAAACCACTGCGCGATTGTACCAGGAAACAAGATAACACTCGAGGCAAAAATTGCAGGAATTACACCAGCCATATTTAATTTCAATGGCAAGTGAGTGCTTTGAGCAGCAAAAACTTTACGCCCTTGTTGACGTTTAGCGTAGTTAACAACGATACGTCGTTGACCACGTTCAACAAATACAACAAATGCTGTTGTCGCAAAAACGATAACAATTAATGCTAATAACACAAGAAGATGAATTTCACCTTGACGTGCTTGCTCTGCAGTTTGCGCGATTGCCGATGGCAACCCTGCAATAATACCTACAAAGATAATGATTGAAATACCATTACCAATACCGCGTTCGGTTATTTGCTCACCTAGCCACATTAGGAACATAGTTCCTGTCACTAGACTCACAACTGCCGTGATGTAAAAGCTAAGACCTGCATTTTCAACAAGTCCTGGCATCATCGATGGCAAACCAGTCGCAATACCAATTGCTTGGAATGTACCTAATACCAAAGTACCGTAGCGTGTGTATTGATTTATCTTACGACGACCTGACTCACCCTCTTTCTTTAGCTCAGCTAAAGGAGGATGAACAACTGTCATCAGTTGGATTATAATCGATGCCGAAATATACGGCATGATACCCAACGCGAAGATAGATGCACGCGAAAGCGCACCACCAGAGAACATATTAAACATTTCAATGATGGTACCCTTCTGCTGTTGGAACAGATCGGCCAGGACAGCGGCGTCAATACCAGGAATTGGAACAAAAGAACCAGCTCGGAACACTAATATAGCTCCTAAAACAAACAGAAGTCGTGTTTTAAGTTCACTCAAATTATTGCTCTTTACTGCTTTAGGATCTAATCCTGGTTTCTTCGCCATTGCCTATTATTCCTCGATTTTTCCGCCCGCAGCTTCAATTGCAGCACGCGCACCCTTCGTTACACGAAGGCCTTGTACTGTAACTGAACGAGAGATCTCACCAGACAGAACTACTTTTGCAAACTTAACAGTGTTTACAAGTAGACCAGCCTGTTTCAACGTTTCAATAGTTACTACTTCACCATCAACTTTAGCGATTTCGTTCAAACGAACTTCTGCGCTAACTAGAGATTTACGTGAAGTAAAACCAAATTTTGGTAAACGCTGTTTCAAAGGCATTTGACCGCCTTCAAAACCAGGGCGTATAGAACCACCTGAACGAGACTTTTGACCTTTGTGACCACGGCCAGCAGTTTTACCAAGTCCAGAACCGATACCACGACCCACACGTTTAGCAGCGTGCTTAGAGCCAGCTGCTGGAGATAGAGTATTTAATTTCATAATTACCCCTCAACCTTAACCATATAGTAAACTTTATTAACCATACCACGTACTGCTGGAGTATCTTCTAACTCAACAGTATGACCGATGCGACGCAGGCCTAAACCTGTGATTGTTGCACGGTGCTTTGGTAAACGGCCAATTGCACTTTTGATTTGGGTTACTTTAATTGTTTTAGTAGCCATGCTTAATTACCCCAGTAAATCATTAACACTTAGGCCACGCTTAGCTGCAATCTGTTCTGGAGAGTTCATGTTCTCTAGAGCATCAAGCGTAGCGCGAACTACGTTAATTGGGTTAGTTGAGCCGTAAGCTTTTGACAGTACGTTTTGTACGCCAACAACTTCCAATACGGCACGCATTGCACCACCTGCGATAATACCAGTACCTTCAGATGCTGGTTGCATGTATACCTTAGAACCAGAATGACGGCCCTTGATAGGATGCTGCAGAGTGTTACCTTTAAGTTGGATTTCGCTGATATTGTGACGTGCTTTTTCCATTGCTTTTTGAATAGCTGCTGGAACTTCACGTGCTTTACCGTAACCGAAACCAACACGGCCATTGCCATCACCAACTACAGTTAGTGCTGTAAAGCTAAAGATGCGACCACCTTTAACTACTTTTGAAACTCGGTTCACTGCGATTAGCTTTTCGTTCAGATCACCGGTTTGAGATTCTACTTTTGACATCATCTTTTCCCTTAGAACTGCAGACCAGCTTCACGAGCTGCTTCAGCTAATGCTGCAACACGACCGTGATACTGAAAACCACTACGGTCGAAAGAAATTTTAGAAACTCCTTTCTCTACTGCGCGCTCTGCAACTAATTTACCAATTAGTTGAGCCGCTTCAGTATTTCCACCGTTGCTAATTTGTGCACGAACTTCTTTTTCTAATGTAGAAGCGCTTGCTATGACTTGTGCATCCGCTGTAATTACCTGCGCGTAAGTATGGCGAGGTGTACGGTTAATCACAAGACGAGTTGCACCAAGCTCTTGTAACTTCTTGCGTGTGCGCGTAGCACGACGCAGACGAGCTGCTTTCTTATCCATAATTCTACCTTACTTTTTCTTCGCTTCTTTACGACGCACGATTTCATCAGAGTAACGAACACCTTTGCCTTTATAAGGCTCTGGCGGACGGAACGCACGAATTTCAGCAGCTACTTGACCAACTTCTTGCTTATCAGAACTTTCAAGAACGATTTCTGTTTGGCTAGGAGCCGTCGCAGTTACGCCTTTTGGTAATGTATAAACAACAGGATGAGAGAAACCTAAAGTTAGGTTTACATCTTGGCCTTTAACTTGTGCACGGTAACCAACACCTTGTAGAAGAAGAGTCTTCTTAAAGCCTTGAGCTACACCAGTAACCATGTTGTTAACGTTAGCACGTGCAGTACCTGCCTGTGCCCAAGCGTCTTTAACGCCTTCAACTGGTGCGAATGAAATCACACCGTCTTCTAACGTTACAACTACAGCATCATTAAGAGTACGAACTAATTCGCCTTTGTTACCTTTTACAGTAACCTCTTGACCATTTACTTTAACTTCTACGCCAGTAGGAACAGTAATCGGTGCCTTTGCTATGCGAGACATAGACTACTCCTTATGATACGTAACAGATGATTTCACCGCCGATGCTCGCTTTACGCGCAGCACGGTCAGTCATAACACCATGAGAAGTTGAAATAATTGCGATACCTAAACCAGCCATAACCTGTGGTAGATCATTTGCACCTTTGTAGATACGTAGACCTGGACGGCTAACTCGTTTGATAGTATCGATAACTTTTTTGCCTTCGAAGTACTTTAAAGTAACTTCTAGTTCAGGCTTTGTGTCACCTGCAACAGCAAATTCAGTAATATAACCTTCAGCTTTAAGCACAGTTGCAATTGCAACTTTTTGCTTAGAAGAAGGCATTTTTACAGAAACTTTGCTTGCTGCTTGACCGTTACGAATACGCGTAAGCATATCCGAAATAGGATCTTGCATGCTCATAACTATTTACTCCGTGATTAATTTATTACCAGCTGGCTTTTTTCAAGCCAGGGATTTCTCCGCGCATCATATGCTCACGAACCTTAATACGGCTCATGCCAAACTTACGAAGAAAACCATGTGGACGACCAGTAACGTTACAACGATTACGTTTACGTACTGGACTTGAATCACGAGGTAACGTTTGAAGCTGTAACACTGCATCCCAACGAGCTTCGTCAGTTGCATTTACATCGTTAATTGTTGCTTTTAAAGCAGCGCGCTTTTCAGCGAACTTAACAACAAGCTTCGCACGTTTAACTTCACGCGCTTTCATTGATTGTTTAGCCATTATTTACACCTTACTTACGGAATGGGAAGTTAAAGGCAGACAGTAATGCACGCCCTTCTTCGTCAGTCTTAGCTGATGTAGTAATTGTGATATCTAAACCACGTACTTTATCAACTTTATCGTAATCAATCTCAGGGAAAATGATTTGCTCACGTACACCCATACTGTAGTTACCACGACCATCGAATGACTTAGCATTCAGGCCACGGAAATCACGTACACGTGGAATTGCGATTGTTACCAAACGCTCAAAAAATTCCCACATACGTGTGCCACGTAGAGTTACTTTACAACCAATCGGGTAGCCTTCACGAATTTTGAAGCCAGCCACAGAGCGACGTGCTTTAGTTATTACTGGCTTTTGACCTGAGATTGCTGCCATATCTGACGCTGCGTTCTCTAGGACTTTTTTATCAGCCAGTGCTTCACCAACACCCATGTTTAGGGTGATTTTCTCTATTCGAGGGACTTGCATGACAGACGTATAGCCGAATTGCTTTTGCAAATCAGACACTACGTTGCCTTTATAGAAATCATGCAGTTTCGCCATCGTAAACTCCAGTTACTTCACAAGTTCATTATTAGATTTGAAAAAACGTACTTTTTTGCCGTCTTCAAGTCTAAATCCAACACGATCCGCTTTACCCGTTTCCGAGTTAAGGATCGCAACATTTGATATTTGTATCGGTGCTGACTGTTCGATGATACCGCCTTCCACGCCCGCTTGAGGGTTTGGTTTTTGGTGTTTCTTCACAGTGTTTACACCTTCAATAATTATTTTACCGTTAGATAAAACTTGAGAAACTTTCCCAGTTTTACCTTTATCTTTACCAGTAATTACAATTACTTCATCGTCACGTTTAATTTTTACTGCCATTTTCGGTTCCTTACAGTACTTCTGGCGCCAGTGAAACAATCTTCATGAAATTATCATTACGAAGTTCACGAGTTACAGGGCCAAAGATACGTGTACCGATAGGCTGGTTGTTAGCATTCAACATAACCGCTGCATTGCGATCAAATCGAATAACAGAACCATCGGGACGACGTACACCTTTTCTGGTACGCACTACCACAGCTGAATGAACATCACCTTTCTTCACTTTACCGCGAGGAATAGCTTCTTTTACAGAAACTTTGATGACGTCACCGATTGCTGCATAACGGCGATGCGAGCCACCAAGGACCTTAATACACATTACGCGTCGAGCGCCTGAATTATCGGCGACATCCAGCACACTTTGCATTTGGATCATTACAGTGCTCCGCTATATTACAATTGATTACTCTCTTGGAGTTGTTTACCCATTAATTGAGGGTGCGGTAATATACCACCAACTTTTCAAGAAAGATAGTCTAAAAAAGCGGCAACTTTAAAAAAGATGCCGCTTATACATATGTAAGAAAAGTTTAGGGACTAAG
>JBALXF010000329.1:2346-4086 GCA_036961085.1 Psychromonas sp. | reverse complement strand
GTATGGCCGGTTTTGATATGCCAGTACATAATATTCGAGCGCAAATAGCCTCAGCAATTGATCTGGTTATTCAACTACAACGTCAAGAGGATGGTCGCCGTCGCATCACCAGTGTGCAAGAGATTAATGGTATGGAAGGCGATATTATTACCATGTCTGAAATTTTTAAATTTTCAAGAACGGGAAAAGATGCTGACGGCAATATTCAGGGGCATTATTGTGCCACAGGGGTTATCCCTAATTTTAACAAGCAGCTAAAACTGAAAGGCATTAATTTATCGAATGATGTATACGGTGTTAATTTTGATATGTCAAAATTTTAGGAGGTAATATGACTAATGAATACTGGTTTTTACTATTAGTATTTGCCACTGTTATATTTTTATTTCAGTCGCTTATGGTATCGGTTTATAGTCCACAACGAACTAAAACCCGGAGTTTGAAAAAGCATTTAAAAAGTATTGCCTATGATTCAAGCATAGAACAGATGGATTTAGTACTGGCTAAAAAGTTAGATAAATTACCACGTTTTTTGAGGGCATTAGAGGAAATAGAATTTATAAAAGATATTTCTTATAAATTGCAGTTAGGTGGTCATAAAATGTTGGCACATCAATATCTTTTCTTAGCCTTATTGATGTCTATCATCATTTCCCCTTTCGTATGGGTAGTGACACGAGACCCACTTTTTGTTGCTTTTACTTTTATAATTGTTTTTTTTATTTTTAACACAAAATTAAATCGCGATATTAACAAGCGACTTGAGAAAATAGAAGAGCAGTTTCCTGAGGCGCTCGATGTGCTTAAACGAGGCTTGCAAGCGGGGTATGCATTTTCGGAAGCGTTAAAACTGGTCCACGAAGAAACTCAGGGTGAATTATCGAAAGAATTTTACATTTTATTTAGCCAAATTAATTACGGCACCGATGTTAGAAGCTCACTTCTGTTATTTGTGCAAAGGGTACCGATCACATCTGCAATGGCCTTTGCCAGCGCTGTTAGTATTCAGAAAGAAACGGGCGGTAATCTTGCTGAAAAAATTGAAACGCTTTCTAGAGTGATTCGCCAACGCTTTGCCTTTAAACGTCGTGTGAAAACCCTTTCTGCGGAAGGGCGCCTTTCTGGCTGGGTGTTAATATTAACTCCCTTTGCATTGTTTGCCGTTTTGTATATAAGCTCGCCGGGATACAATGCAACCCTCACTGGCACCCCTGATGGTATAGGCTTATTGAAGTGGGGTGGTTTAGGTATGATCGTTGGTATTTTTTGGATAAATAAGTTAATAAAAATTGACCTATAAAAAAGAGTGAAATGATGGAATATCTACTAGGTATAATTAATAGTTATGTGAATGATTCAGAAAGTGCAAAGTTTATACTATATATCGCGGCTGCGGCTACGGGAGTTACTTTTTCTATCGCACTTATGTTTCTGTTCAGCGGTGTTTATTCACCACTTAAATCAGAATTACAAAAATTAAATGATAATGCTTCATCTAGTGAAAAAGCGTCCAAAAATTTTAACAAATCTTTAGAGCACTCTTTGGAGAAACTGCCTTTTCTGCAAAGGCAATTTTCTGGAGATTTAAAAACTAAGCGACTATTAATTCATGCTGGATTTCATTCTTCAAACGCATTAAAAGTATATAATGCATTGAAATTATTGTTGTTATTAATAGCTGCAGGTGTAGCTATTCTAGCGTCTAAATTTTTTCCTGAATTATCGCCAATAGTGTCTACG
>JBALXF010000329.1:0-2336 GCA_036961085.1 Psychromonas sp. | reverse complement strand
GTTCTTGGCAAATTCAAGAATGAAAACCTTGCGAAGATTTTTCCCCGACGCATTAGACCTACTCGTTGTCTGCTGTGAATCTGGGTTAGGCTTGCTAGAGTCTTTTCAACGGGTCGCTAAAGAACTTGAATATGCGCATCCAATCCTTGGCCATGAATTAAACCTAGTGTGTAGTAAAGTTCGGGCTGGCTATTCGATGCAAGATGCGCTTCATGAATTTTCTGAACGTACTGGTCTTGAAGATATTCGTGGCCTAAACTCTGTCATCGTACAAAGTTTAAAGTTGGGTACAGGTATAGCTGCTACATTGCGAATGTACGCAGATGAATATCGCGATAAAAGATTACAAGAAGCTGAAGAGCAAGCGGCAAAATTAGGTGTGAAAATGATTTTCCCTATGATGTTTTGTATCTGGCCTTCATTCTTTATTGTAGCAGTCGGCCCGGCCGTCTTAAAAGTGATGGCGGTTTGGGATAAAGCATTTTAGGAGAAGTTATGAATATGGATATACTCAGGTTTAGAATTTGTTATAAGGCTCTTATAATACTGCTATCTTTTGTCGTTTACGGTTGCACTACGACCGATAATCCTAGTGCTGATTCGTCATCCGAGAACGGAGAAACAACGCTTTCTACGCTGAGTTATTCAGAAGCGTTTAATAGTGCTTTACAGTTGGAACAACAAGGCGATTTTAATAAAGCACTCTATTATTATATTGAAGCATTACAGCATGAGCCAGAAAATGCCAATGTATTAGTTCGCATTGCAGATATACATGTCCAGCTAGGTAATGATGAGATCGCCACTCGCGCGTATTTACAAGCCGTAGAGTTCGATCCAACACTGACCTTGGCGTATCAAGGTCTTGGCAGTATTGAAATGGCTAATCGTAACTACGCCCAGTCTAAAATTTATTTACAGCGTGCCATTTTATTAGACCAAAAACGCCTGAGCGATAAAGGGGCGATTAAACAAAAAAGTTATTATGCATTAGATAATAAATCCCCGATCGAATCTTATATGACATCTGGCATTATAGAAGATATGCAGAGGCGTTTTAGTTCTGCTCGTACATATTATCAATTAGCCTTAAATCAAAATCCCAACTCAGCTAATGTTTTATCGAACCTAGGTTATTCGTATTATTTGACTGGAGATTTAACATTAGCTGAAAGTTATTACAAACGTGCTATCAATGCAGATCCTAAATTAACCAGAGCGTGGACTAATTTAGGCTTAGTTTATGTGCGTAAGAATCAATATACTCGTGCGATTAAAACGTTCAAACAGGTGATGACAGAATATGAAGCTTATAATGATTTAGGTTATTTTGTTATGCTTGATGGTCGTTTAGATGAAGCTGAATATTTTTTTCAAAAAGCCATTGATCTTTCTCCAAGATACTTCACCAAAGCCTATTCAAATTTAGAGCTAGTCAAAATGAAGCAGCAGGATTTACTGCAAAAACAAGGTGCATACAATACAGCGCCTCTTAGATCAAAAAAAAACTATAATCCTGTAGCTATCAATAAATCTCGTACAATAGTATTGCCTTATCAAGATAATTCAGAACAAAAGCTCGCCACCACCGAACCTGTAAATATGTCAGAACCACCATTGAATAACTATGAAACTACGGTAGCTACAGAAGGCAGTGTTGTTGCATTTGGGCCACAAGCAGAAGATATGGATCCAATTGAAGAAGTTGAAGTTAGTGGTTTATCGACGCAGCAAACTGAAATCGCTGCAGTAGAATCAGTGAAAGTTAATGAGCCAGTGGTAGAAGAGGTTGAAGTTAGCAGTTTGCCAGCTCAGCAAACTGAAACCGGTGCAGTAGAAACAGCGAAAGTTAATGAGCCAGTGGTAGAAGAGGTTGAAGTTAGCAGTTTATCGACGCAGCAAACTGAAATTGCTGCAGTAGAAACTGCGAAAGTTAAGCAGCCAGTGGTAGAAGAGGTTGAAATTAGTAGTTTGTCAGCTCAGCAACCTGAAACCACTGCAGTAGAAACAGCGAAAATTACAGAGCCAGTGGTAGAAGAAGTCGAAGTTAGTAGTTTGTCAGCACAGCAAACTGAAATCGCTGCGCAAGAAACAGTGGAAGTTAAGCAGCCAGCGATAGAAGAAACAGAACAGATATCATTTAGTGATTCAAGTGAAGATTTCCAGGTAGTCGAGAAAGCTAACCCTACGCCTTCTGATCCAATTTTAGATACCTCTATAGAAAGTTTAGAGGTAAATAGTCAACCTCCCTTATAAAAATACATGCTTATGCACTTAACTTAGGTGAAAATGGAAAATAATTTAAATCCCTAAAAATCAAAAGATTACAACATCCA
>JBALXF010000328.1:0-4091 GCA_036961085.1 Psychromonas sp. | reverse complement strand
GTAACCATGCTTTTGAAAAGCTTATTTGTTGGGCATTTATAGATAAAGGCGTCATTAAAAGTGTTATAAAAAAAACTAGCAAGGGTGATTTTTTAAGCATGTAAGTAGCTCATTCGTTGATGAATTTGATTTAGATGTGAATCATAAAAACTAAATATTTTTTTTATATTTAATATACCTAGAATAACCGAACTTAGCATGTTTTTTACTTCATAGCTCACATTAACAAATGTTAAAATAGAGAATAAAAGGTAATTAAGTGTAATTAAACCAAGGTGTTGCTGGCAAAAGGGAGCCTCGAAATAAAGTGAAGGTAATACGTCTCTTTTTTTATGCTTATTTTTGCTATGCAATGATATTCAAATAACTTGTTTACTGATCATGTTTGATTCTATTTTGGCGTTATGGATTAGTGATAAGCGGCATGAAAGAAACAATCAGTTAATTTAAGCGTAGAGATCACAACATGTTATTACAAGATTAAGCCTTAATTATCACGGACGCAGCATCCGGTATTGGTTTAGCAATGATTAAATTTTTTAGAAGAAGGTACTAAAGTGGTTGCCTGTGATATCGAGGCATTTACTTCAACAGCTGTTAAGCAGTTTGGTGGTTTAGATATTTCCATTTAATAATGTAGATATTGGCAGTAATGCATTGGCACCTAACGATGGGGCAGATGGATTAGTGAGAAAGGAAAGAATTTATAGACATAGCCTAACTAATACATATAAATTTGATGTTTTTTGTACTGGTATAGCGACAAATTACTAACATGGTTGTTCGTTTTATCACTACAGCTTATTCTATTATTCCAACTAAATTCACTGCTAAAAAGCTCGATAAAACAAGCGTCATCATCGCAGGAATAGCATCTTTCCATGTGTCAAAACGTAAGTGAAAGAAAATTGCACCTACAGAAGTCGCTGCGATGACTAGTGCACCCCAAAGTGCCATTGGGCCCCATAATAAAATCACACCACTGAGTTCGATTAATCTAATCAAAAACATGATTTTGTGGTGGCGAATTACCTTGGTAACGTATTAAATAACATCCGTACCCAAGCTCCGAATCTACTCTTTGATATACAATTATTAGATAAACAGAGTAATCAAAGACTAGAAAATGGACTGGTTGACTTGCTTATTGGGGGGGATTAAGTGCAAAAGATAATTTTTATCAACAGCACTTAATTGATGAGCCAATAATGTGTCTCTATGAGAAAGCGCACCCTGTGGTGAACAATTGGAACACTGAAAGTATTTTTAGCTATGCACATTTAAAGATGACACTGCTTGAGATTGTGAATGACCCGATCAGCCAATACGCTTTATCACAACAATTACCCCGTCAAATTGGATTGCAGGTGGAGTCTTTAAACCTACAATTGTCTTTATTGGTGGGCAGTGAATTGTTGGCTTTTTTACCACAGTCAATGTGTGAGCAGGGCAAGCAACAGTATGGTTTGTGTTATCAAACGTTACCTTTTCCTGTGCCGACCATTAACATTCGCAGTGTCTGGGATCAACGTTTGCATAACGATACTTTGCATCAATGGGTACGCCAGCAGATTAAACTTTCTTTTAGCGCATGAAAGAAGCAGTGCTAAGCACGGCTAATTAGAATTACACTTTTAATTATTTCTGAGGCGCTATAAGTCACAAAGCGGGATAGCTTTAACTCTCATTCTGGAACGTTTATTTTGGGGGCTAAAGGCAACTTATCCGATAAAGCGGAGATTAGCATCATTATTATTTATGGTCTGTTTAGATATATCAGTAGTTGGAGAAACTTAGGACTCTATCAATCTTGATGGATGCTGTAGCATTTTGAATATTTAGTGTGTGGACATCAATATGAATAAAGTTGCCTGAGACCCCCATCAATCCCAAAAAAAATCCAAAAATAAATAACCTAACGCCCTAGTCTCCTTTCAAAACCTAGCCTCAATCTCCTTAAAACATTCCTTAATCGCATTAATCACAATCTGCACTTTAGGCAAATACGCTTGGCGTTTATGCACTACTAAATTTAACTCACCCGCAGCATAAGCACTGATGTCGATATTGATCGGCACTAACGCGTTCAAAAGAGGATGAAAAAGCAAGGCTTTGGGTAGTACCATCGCCCCAACTCCTGCTGCGCAGGCTGACATTTGAACGTTAAAATCATCACTGCTAAATGCAGGTCTAAAGTTGGGTATCTTTTGTTTTAATATTTGGTTTAAAGATAAATGCTCGAAGTTTTCTGGCCAGCTTATCCAACGTAACTCTTCTAGTTTGGGTTGATCATTCAGTGTTTTTACGTAATCGGGATGGGCATAGATCTGCAATTCGCTTGCTATAGTGGCTAGGCATAATAATTCGTTTGATTCAGTTTTGCCGGAGCTAGTACGCAGGGATATATCCGCTTCGCCACGCGCCAAACTTAATAGCTCGGTGCCACTTAATACTTCAATTTGAATTTCGCTGTGGCGTAAGCTGAGTTGTTTCATCACTTGGGGAATGACTACAAACGCAATACTTGGTGTAGTGGCGATGCGTACTTTGCCTTGATCCAGTTGTGGGGTTTGGCTTAACGTGACCGCCACTTGTTGTGCCCACTGCGCCATTTGTTGAGCGCCTGGTAATAAACTCTCTCCTAGGGCGGTTAACACACTGCCTTGGTTCTGCCTGATGAATAACGCGTTGCCTAATTGCTCTTCTAAATCGGCAATTCGACGGCTGAGCGTAGGTTGGCCTAGTTTAAGTTGGCGAGCGGCTGCGCTGAAACTGCCTGTTTCGGCTACTGCTAAAAACAAACGTAAATCATCCCAGCTGGGTTGGATGGGGTGTGTACTTTGTGTATTCATATTTGGATGGCCGCATGTAAAATTAGTGGGTTTTAATCTTTTACCGAATGAGTAAACTTACTCTTTTCGGACAACCAAATAAACAAATTTTTTGCTTGTTTGTTGTTTTTACTTCCTAATTTTTATTTTGAGAGACCCTTATGAAAAGAATAATATACGGCTTATTAATGTTAGCTACCCTGATCATACTAACGGGCTTGGTGGCCAGTCAATACCGCACTACCACCCATGCGTCGGTTAATAGTCAATTGGGTAGAATTGTTGCGCCTGAGCAATTGATTGACCTGTTTAAACAGGGCAAAAAAGTGAAACTCACCACCATAGTGGGCGCTAATTGGCAGCTGCCGTTAGCAGGGTTGGTTAATCTAAAGCACCTCACCAGCCAACAAGCTGGGCTGACGAATAAAGAGCAGGCGATTCAAATTTTTAGTTTTCATATACAGCACCCTATTCAAGGCGATTATTTGATTGATAGTGGTGTGTCGCAGCAGTTTACGGATAATCCAAGGCAACAAGGCATAGGGCCATTATTAGAGCCGATGTTAGGCTTAGAAAAACTATCGATTGTACAAACCAGCGAGCAGTATCTTAAGCAAAACAACATCACCGATTTAAAAGGGGTGTTCTTAACGCATCTGCATTTAGATCACATCAGTGGGCTGCCAGATATCTCAAACAACATCCCTCTTTATGTAGGGCAAAATGAAGGCACTGCTAAATATTGGATGAACATCGCAACCCAAGGCGCGGTGAATGCCATCTTAGCCAACCGCCCGGCCTTGCAACAATGGAAGGCTGCAATGGTTGATAGTTTTGATGATGGATCGGTAATCGCGTTGCATTTACCCGGGCATACCCCCGGATCAACAGCGTATTTGGTGAACGACATCAAAGGGCCTGTTCTGATTACAGGTGACGTATCGCACACACGCTGGGGGTGGGAAAATAACGTAGGCCCCGGACAGTTTTCAATGGATCGCTTGCTTAATCAAACTAATCTAATGGCACTTAAAAAAATGGTCAGTTCAATACAAGGATTACGAGTGCATTTAGGGCATGAGGAATAATGGTTTGAGGCTGTGATTATAGAAATTGAATTATTATTGATTTCGATTTTTATTGTTTTAGGTTTACGCAATCTACTTCAAGTTTTGGCTAGTGTCCAAGAGCTTAAGCAATACAGAAGAATAGCAAATCTACACGGTACAAAAGAGAATTGGGAAGAAGTTGAAATGTTGG
>JBALXF010000327.1:0-4098 GCA_036961085.1 Psychromonas sp. | reverse complement strand
TTCACAACTCCCCGTGACTATGCGCACCTTAGATGTCGGAGGAGATAAAAAATTAAATTATTTTCCTATTGTTGAAGAGAATCCATTTTTAGGTTGGCGTGGAATTCGCCTAACTTTAGATCACCCCGAGATATTTTTGCTACAAATAAGGGCGATGTTAAAAGCGAATTTAACACATCAAAATCTGCGAATTCTGTTACCCATGATCACTTCAATTGAAGAGGTTGATGAAGCGAAGAGATTAATTATTCAAGCATGGAACGAGATTAAATATGAATCAGGTTTAACGCATATAGAGTTTCCTCTTCCTGATATTGGGGTGATGATTGAAGTCCCATCTGCCATGTTTATTATCCCGCAACTTGCTGATAAAGTTGACTTTATATCTATTGGAAGCAATGACTTAATTCAGTACCTATTGGCGGTTGATCGAAATAACAGCCGTGTAGCATCGCTTTATGATAGTTTTCATCCTGCCGTTTTACATTCTCTAAAAATGATTATCGATAATTGTAATCGTTATAATTTAGAGGTCAGCGTATGTGGGGAGCTAGCCGGCGACCCAATTGGCTCACTAATTATTATTGGCTTAGGCTGTAACAAGTTAAGCATGAGTGCTTATAACATGAATAAAATTAAGTACCTTATTCATAATGCTGAAATTTCCGAATTAGAAGCCTGTATTGAACAAGCGCTAAAGGCTAATAGTGGTAAAGATATTCGTATTATTTTTAGTGATTATTTAGACAGCAAAGGCCTTGGTGGATTTATTCGGGCGGGAAAATATTAATAACTAGTTCATATTTAATTGTTATTTTTTTAGTAAGCTCGATTCTAAATTATTCCAGATATAAAAAAACCGAGTTTAAAACTCGGCTTTTTTGATTAACTTTAAAGAGTAAAGAACTAAGCCTTCACTACCCCTTCACTGACACTTGTGCTTTAGCTTCAGCGGCTTCAACCGCCTGACAAGCAGCAGCTGTAAAGATAACATCTGTTGAACTGTTTAATGCAGTTTCAGCTGAATCTTGTACTACGCCAATAATGAAACCAATTGCTACAACTTGCATTGCCACTTCATTTGGTACACCAAATAGGCCACATGCAAGTGGGATTAATAATAAAGAACCACCCGCAACGCCCGATGCACCACAAGCCGAAACAGCAGCAACAACACTTAATAAAATCGCAGTAGGGATATCAAATTCAATACCTAATGTATGCACTGCCGCTAGTGTTAATACAGTGATTGTAATTGCCGCACCCGCCATATTAATAGTTGCACCAAGTGGGATTGAAACAGAGTATGTATCTTCATGCAGATCTAACTTCTCACACAGTTCCATGTTCACTGGGATGTTAGCAGCAGAGCTACGAGTAAAAAATGCAGTAACACCAGACTCACGTAAACATCTGAATACTAATGGGTATGGGTTAGATTTTGTTTTTACATAAACAATAATTGGATTAACAACTAAAGCAATTAACAGCATACAGCCAAGTAATACTGCAAGTATTTGTGAATAACCAGCCAATGCAGCAAAGCCCGTTTTAGCAAATGTACCTGACACTAAACCAAAGATACCAAGTGGTGCAAAACGGATCACTAGGTGAACGATTTTATTAACCGCATGAGAAATATCTTTCAGTACATCTTTTGTACCTTGGCTCGCCTGTTTTAGCGCTATGCCAAGACCTGCAGCCCAGGCTAGAATACCAATGAAATTACCCGTAACTAAAGCATTCACTGGATTATCTACAATTTTAAATAATAAGGTATTTAAAACTTCAACAATGCCTTCAGGAGGATTTGCTTCAACGCCTGTGATGTCTAAAACAAGAGTAGTTGGGAAAAAGTAACTAACCACTACAGCTGTGGTTGCTGCAAGCAAAGTCCCGACAAGGTAAAGGTTAATGATTGGTTTTAAGTTTGTATGTGTACCTTGTTTTTGATTGGCTATAGATGAAGCTACCAAAACAAACACTAGAATTGGTGCAACCGCTTTTAATCCGCCAACAAATAAGTCACCAAAAAAGGAAAGTGAAATAGCAGTGCTCGGAGAAATAGAGGCAATAATTACACCTGCTATGATACCAAAGACAATCTGCAAGACTAAGCTTGTATTTAATAAGCGATTAAAGAGGCTGGGATTAGTGTTCATATTTTAATAACCTGTATTGAGTGTTTGCTGAGTTGATGATGTAAATCCATTTACCTTACATGCAAAAAAATTATTAAATATTAATTTGCATCTACGTCATTTTTAGTTAGCGCGTACTATAAGGATTTACAGTCGACATTATCATACATAGCTCACAAAATCAGGAGGCGAAAATAAAAATATCTAGCAAAAAATAGACTAATTTAAATCATGAACTACCAGTAAAAAATCAAAATGACTATGATTAATATTTATCTCATTAACAAATAACATCTTTTAATCTAATTTCATTTGCCAGTAACAACAGCAAAGATTAAGCATCTTTCGCAACCTATAAGTAAAAACGCCTAGTTCAACCAAAATATGTAATAATTCATTTTTCTAAATTTTTTCTTTTTAATTAGAGAGTTAATCATGAGTAATATCGAAATTCGTGGCGCAAAAACCCACAACCTAAAAAATATCGACCTCTCTATCCCACGCGATAAATTGATCGTAATAACAGGACTTTCAGGCTCAGGAAAATCGTCGCTGGCCTTTGATACTCTCTATGCAGAAGGACAACGACGTTACGTTGAGTCATTATCGGCTTATGCAAGACAGTTTTTATCCTTGATGGAAAAACCGGATGTTGAGCATATTGAAGGACTCTCTCCGGCAATTTCAATAGAGCAAAAATCAACCTCGCATAACCCACGTTCAACCGTGGGAACTATTACTGAAATTTATGATTATTTACGTCTTTTATTTGCTCGTATTGGCGATCCGCGTTGTCCTACTCATAATGTCACCCTCAACGCACAAACGGTTAGCCAGATGGTTGATGCTATTTTAAGTAATCCACAGGGCAGTAAAATGATGTTGCTCGCGCCGATTATTAAAGAGCGTAAAGGCGAGCATGTAAAAACCTTTGAAAATTTAGCTGCACAAGGTTTTTTAAGAGCACGCATTAATGGTGAAATCTGTGATTTAAGCGATCCACCTACCTTAGAATTACACAAAAAACATACCATAGAAGTAGTCGTAGACAGATTCAAAGTACGTGACGATATAAAACAACGATTAGCTGAATCAGTTGAAACAACTCTTAATTTAACCAATGGCTCTGCTGTTGTCGCTTTTATGGATGATAAAGAAAAACCTGAGCAATTATTTTCAGCCAATTTCGCTTGCCCACATTGTGGTTACAGCATATCGGAATTAGAGCCACGTATATTCTCCTTTAACAACCCTGCTGGCGCTTGTACGACCTGTGATGGATTAGGTGTAGAACAATATTTTGATCCTAAGCTAGTAGTAAATGATAAATCTCTGAGTGTCGCCGATGGTGCTATCGATGGTTGGAGTAGTAAATCTAATTACTATTTTCAAATGCTGTTAGCAGTCAGTGAGCATTACGGTTTTTCCATTGATACCCCCTTTGAAAAGCTCAATAAAAAAAATCAGCAAATTTTGCTTTATGGCACAGGCAATGAAAAAGTGTCATTTCGGTACAGCAATGATAAGGGCGATATTGTTTCTCGCTTGCACGCCTTTGAAGGTGTCATTCCAAATCGTACACGACGTTACCGAGAAACCGAATCAAGCGCGATGCGTGAGTACCTTGGTAAATATATGAACCGCCAACCTTGCTCAAGTTGCAGTGGTTCTCGCTTGAAAGAGGAATCGCGCAATGTATTTATCAACGATGTTAACCTCCCTTACATTTCGCAATTATCGATAGCTGAAGCCGAGTCTTTTTTTACTGAGATTAAACTACAGGGACAAAAAGCTAAAATAGCCGAAAAAATCCTTAAAGAGATAATAGAACGCCTTAATTTCCTAGTTAACGTCGGGCTAAACTACCTTAGCCTAGAGCGCAGTGCCGAAACCCTATCAGGTGGCGAAGCACAACGAATTCGCCTTGCGAGTCAAATTGGTGCCGGTTTAATGGGGG
>JBALXF010000326.1:0-4116 GCA_036961085.1 Psychromonas sp. | reverse complement strand
GTTTATTTCTTCCCATTGCAGCTCAATCATTTCAGAGCGTCTAGCGCCAGTTGTAAGGGCCATTAAGACCAATAAATATAACTGATTCCAATTTGATTTTTTTACTGAACTAAAAAGGTTTGTAATTTCTATGCCAGATAAAAAGCGTGTTCTTGCATTATTCTCTGTATATTGTCGGATCCCTTTTACGGGATTGTAGTCGATGTCGAATTCGTGAGATAAGTAAGTATACAAAGAGCTAATCGCCGCTTTATATCTATTTAATGTCGCAGGTGCTTTATCATCAGATAAAGCTTTTAATTCTATTTTTATTTGCTGTCGAGTAACTTTTCCAACTGGTTTATCGCCAAAAACACTGCACCAATAATTCAAGCGCTGACGTTTGCTTCGATCTTTACCATCGTCTTGAGCTAAGAATTGTTTTACAGCAGCAGTGAAGCTTAATGTGGTTAAAGTAGGGTTTGTTAAACTATTTGCTAGATCATTATCCACCAGCAATAATGCCATTAATTTCTGTGCATCTTTTTTAGTTTTGAATGATTTAGAAATGCGAGTACCATCACGCATAAATTCTACACGATAAGTAATACTTTTTTTGCCTTTACGGACTTGGAGAGTTGCCATTATATTTCCTTTACGCTAAATTACGCCAAAAACGTAACCGAGTATCAGGAAAACAAAACCATGTTGACTTGTTGCTGCTCTTAACTAGTTGACTAGACTAGGGAAAAGTGTGGTGCCCGAGGACGGACTTGAACCGTCACCTCTTTCGAGAGCGGATTTTGAATCCGCCGCGTCTACCAATTCCACCACTCGGGCATCGAGTAATTTGCAGTTACTTAAAACAGACTGCTGATAAGACGAGGTGATTATACCTAGCAAAGCTCTGCTGACAAGGCTTTTCAAGCCTCAACAGTTTGATTGCACAAAAAGACACCAATTTTCAAGATTAGCTGTTAACTGCATCACACTATGCATCATTTCGCCCTTATTGCTTTAATTGCACGCCCATTTTGCTGAATTATTTAGCCATTGATTTGTTACACTCGACGCATTCAAATTTTAAGGAATTATCATGGCAAAGAATAAAAACAAAAAAGTCACAACTGAAACGTTACAAGATCTTTATCAAACTTGCCCTCGCGCCACTTTTTTTAGACGTTTAGGCGCTTATACCTATGATTTATTCGCGATTGCCGCAGTGTTAATGGTTGCTGGTATTTTCGCTATTTTAATGGTAATGCTTGGCGCTAAAATAGGGTTAATAAGCTTAGAAGGCTATCAAGATGTAGCTGCTTATTTATCTGAAAGTACCGTATTCGCTGCATACCTCGGATTAGTAATAATAGGTTTCTATGGATACTTTTGGACTAAAGCGGGACAAACATTAGGTATGAAAGCTTGGCGTTTACGTGTTCAAAATAGTGATGGCAGCAATATTAGTTTGACTCAAGCAGTCATTCGTATGGCAACTTCTGCTTTCGGGTTAGGTAATATCATGGCTTTATTTACTGATCGCAATGCCTTTCAAGACTTATGGGGTGAGTGTGAAGTAGTGGTTTTAACTAAAGAGATGAGTAATTGGAAAGGTTTTAAAGGCATGGGTTTTATGGATCTAGATAAAAAATAAGTGTCCTTGAAACTTATGATACAAAAAAGGCTGAGTACTATTACATAGTAGTGCTCAGCCTTTTTGCTTCTTAGCTTTTTTGGATCATTAGCTTTGTCGCCTTAATAGATACGTGGCAATCGCTAATACCAGTATGCTTGGCAGTAACGCGCCTAATAAGGGAGGTAAGTTAAATACTAAACTAAAGGGTCCAAATAACTCACCTGATACGTGAAAAATAAATCCACTCGCTATACCGAAGATTAATCTCGTCCCCATAGTTACGGTTCGTAAACCACCAAAAATAAACGAAACTGACAGCAACATCATCACGACAATAGTGAAAGGCAATACCGCTTTGCGCCATAAACTAAGCCAGAATCTACTCGCGTCCTGTTCATTTGTTTCAAGGTAAGTAATATAGTTATAAATGTCACGCATCGACATTTTATCGGGTTCACTTAGAATAACTTCTAATTTTTTGGGTGTTAGACCGGTTTCCCATGAAAGCTCTTTTTGATATTCAACAACGGTTGAATCTCCTTTAAAAAAAGTCTGACTCGTATTTTGTAACACCCAGCTTTTATCTCTATAGATCCCTTTTTGAGCCATAACTGCACTATTCAATTGCATCTTTTTATTAAAAAAGTAAAGCTGTATATTAAACAATTCGGCTTGGTCATTCATGCGTTCGACACTGATAAATGAATCTGCGTCTTTAACCCAAACGCCATATTTATTACTTACTTGCTGAGCCCCGCTCCGAGCCTCATCACGCATATCGTAAGCTTCTTTATCTGTATTAGGTGCGACAAACTCACTTAGCACCATCACCATTAATACCATAGGAATCGCTGTTTTTAATACCGCACCAGCAATACGGAATTTTGACATTCCCGCCGCTTGCATGACCACCAATTCACTGCTGCTCGCTAAACTACCCAAGCCAATTAGTGCGCCGATTAACGCCGCCATTGGGAAAAATGTAGCTAATTCAACTGGCATTTTTAAAATAACAAAATAGGCAGCATGCCAAACATCGTAAGTACCTTGTCCAACACTTCGCATTTGCTCAACAAATTTAATAATGCTACTCAAACCAATTAAAACAAACAGACTTAAAAAGGTTGCTGCAAAAATCGTCTTACCAATATAACGATCTATTATTCCCATAATGTTATTTCCGTATTAAATACTGTAATCACTTTCGTTTACCAACATAGTTAAATTTACCAAGCACCTGCATGTGCAGCAGTACCCCAATGGCAAAGAAAACAATTTGTACCCCCCAAATACTAATTGCGGGTAAAGTTCCATCTTCAATTAAGCTTTTAGCTGTGCTTAACAATAGGAAGAATGTTAAATATAAGGCTAACGCTGGCAGCAATTTAGCATAGCGACCTTGACGAGGGTTTACCTTCGCTAACGGCACCGCCATAAAAGTTAATAATAATATTGAGAGAGGAATAGCAATACGCCACTGTAATTCAGCTTGATATTTATTATCTTGAACACCAATCAATTCGCTGGTTGGTAACGCTTCAACACCTCGCGCTTTTCTTTGTACTTCGCGATTAGCAATATGTATTTCATAAGTACCAAATTCACTGCTTTCAAAATCATACTGGCCAACAATACCGGCATAACGTTGTCCATCTTTCAAGGTCAACCAAGTACCATCTTTTTTATTTTCAACTTTACCTGTTAATGCAGTCAATACCGATGGAGCTCTGTTTATATCTTTTGGCCAATGTGCAGCAAAAATACGCTCTAAATTTTTACCTTTTTCATAGTTTTCTACATAAACAACACCTCCGTTATCCGAGGCTTTATGAAAACGCCCTTCAATAAGCGTAGCTACGCCTGCATCAGATTCTGCATTTTCAATCACAGAAACAACTTTATCCTCAGCCAGAGGTGCAAGGTACAAGCTATTGTAGGCAGCAAAAGTAAAGGTGAAAAAGGATAATAATAATGTCGCTTTTAATACACTATTGGGACTATAACCACAGGATGTCATCGCCACCATTTCACTTTCACTATGCAAACGCCCATGGGCAAATAAAATAGCCAAGTAAAAACTAATAGGTAACATTAACGTACCGAGTGTGGGTAAATTCAGATAAAGAAGGGTTAATACTAAATCAGCGGGAATAACCCCATTAATGGCTTGCGAAAGAATGCCAATAAATTTTTGACTCACGAAGATCAGCAGTAGTACAAACAGAATGCCGACTTGGCTCTTAAATGTTTCCAGCATTAAATAACGAAGAAGTATCACTCTATTCTCCAGAGAATATTAGATTTTATAAAAGATGATTCAGGCACTTTTTACGGCAATAGGCCATTATTTTTATGTAGTGCCTTGCTCTAAACACTAAGCTGTAAAATGAAATTAGTATTTCCAAGGAGCTTAGTTATAAACTAGTGGATTAAGCAACTAAATACGGTAAAATTGTATCCTTACAGATACAGAAGCGTTATCAAGCTCCACTTACTTCTATAAT
>JBALXF010000325.1:0-4125 GCA_036961085.1 Psychromonas sp. | reverse complement strand
ACATCAATGACTATTTGTGTTGTATTCTGACTTTGTATCTCGCCTTTATAACTGTGCCCATCTTTAAGTGTCAGCGTGGCTGCACTCACTTGTGAAACTAAAAGAACACTGCTGACGAGTACCAATAATGATTTTTTATTAACTAACATAACAACTCCTAAAAATAATAGTTATAAGACATAACGGTAAATGCTCATTATTAAAATAATGAGCAATCTAATGTTTCTGGTGCCTTATTCTTAATGTGTGCTGATAATATTGATATCCTATAAAAGCTACAAATAGCATTGCTAAAATGTCGATTTAGTGAGGTTCATTAATAGTCATCGTCGCCATTAGTCGTGTCCATTTTGATCGCAAGTATCCTCGATGAGTAACTAGGGGGCCTTTTGTAACGAAGTTTAAGATCAAAAAGGGAGAGATAATGTGGCATTATCTCTCCCTTTTATTGATAGTGTTTACTCTACCGGTGAAGCATTAGCCTTGGAACACCCAGTTTTCCCAACTTTGCATACGTAAAATTACTTTACGCACCACACTAAACATCTCCCACTTTGGTGAATAGACGGCTACGTGTGCATCAGTGCCCGCTGGCATCGGGAAATCCTCTAGAAGAGAGAGATCATCGATAACAATTTTAATAATAATACGGCCATTTCCTAGTGTATTCTCAGCGGCCACCATTTTTCCTGATGGCATGAATGAGCCTTGTGCAAAAATATCATTAACTTGTACAACGTGTGCTTTGAAAGCATGCCCTGGCAAAGTATGAAACGTCACTTCAGCAGGGTAACCTTCTTTAATATAGCGTGCTGGTGCTTGTGGAAAGGCTGCAAATAACTGCTTATCTTCTTTGTGCACAAAGGTTAAATTACCTTGGAATGGTGTGGTACGGCTTTTCATACCAGGGCGAAGACCAATTTGAGTGACATAACCGTCAGTCGGTGCAACCACAGTTGTACTGTTCAAATTAAACTCAGCTTGCATCAATTGTGATTGGTATTTAGTTAAATTCGCTTTTTGTTCTAATAGTTGAGTTTGAACGTTATCTACATTTTCTTGAGAAGAAAATCCTTTTGCGCCTAATTTTTTGTAGCGTGATAGCTCTTTGTTATAGAAGCTCACTGCTACCTGCGTTCTTTTAATGTCTGCATTAACACGTGCTACTTTATCGTTAAAAGGGCTTTTATCTATTTGATATAATGCATCGCCTTTTTTCATCGGTTGATTAGGTTTAACGTAAACATCGGTTATTAATCCACTAACCTGTGAAGTAATTGGTGTTGTGACGCTAACTACACGAGCCATTCTTGAAACGGGTTGGTACATGGCCATATAAAGGAAAATCCAGCCCATTAGAAATAATCCAATGACCGAGGCAGTTGTCATGGTCCACTTGTTTTTTGGCAGTTTAAATACTTTAAAAGTAATAAAATAAGTGTTTCCATTATGATGCTTCCTGTTCAATTTTTTCGATTCGTTTCAGTAATACTTGGTATTTCAATTCATCAGGTTGGTCAGTCGCACCAAGCCATTTGGCTTCTTTGTTGTCATACATCGAAGCCCAAATCCATAAAAAAGGCCACAATACATGAAGAAAAAACAAGCTAATCCAACCAGCTATATGAATGGCTTCTGCATGTGGGTGGTTGCGTTTTTTTGCCATTTCATAGGGGATGTCATGAATGATGATTAGCCCGTAAATGAGTATTAATAAAACCGTGAATAAGATGCCTAGAGAAAGATAATCAAGTGTTAAGTTCATGTGTTGTACCTCGTTGATAATGTCGAGGTATAATATTAAGAACGCATAACACCTACAAATAGCATCGCTAAGAAGTGGAATTAGTTTGATTCAGTAGTTAACCGAGATAGGCACTGATTAGAAATGATGTTGTTACAATTTTAACTATGTAAGCATTAAAAAAAGGATGGTTGCAAGCTCACTTTATAAGGCGCTTGGGGGGCGAAGCGACTTCGCAGTTATGTCTGCTTTGTCGGAACAACTGCCGTTATATACTTCAAAAAAACTCATAAACTCTATGGCGCTTTGTGCCCCAAACCGACTTACAATCCAATTTAATAGTGGCAAATATTACTTAGCCACAACAGTATGTCTAAAAATCAATTCTAGTGATCATTAATTATTAGCTTTAGCTACCTTAATATTTTTTCTTAAGACATAATATCTGAACATTATTTATCTACAATAATACAATTCGTTGATTGAACGTCATCTTTATTATCTTAAATACTTAAAAGGCGAGCATATGGATTTAAAAGAAATTAAAGCATTTATCGTACTCTCTGAGGAGTTAAATTTTGGTCGAGCTGCGCTGCGACTCAATATAACTCAACCGCCTCTCACAAGATTGATATCAAAGCTTGAAAATAAGCTAGGGGTAATGCTTCTAACCAGAACTACTAGGAAAGTAGAGTTAACTGATGCAGGCATGTATTTGGTGAATGAAGGCCAAGAGATTCTTGATAAAACCGAAAAACTAGAAAAAAAATTACAAAAAATCAGCCAACATAAATTTTACGAAATAACGATTGGAGTTCACGGTCCCTCATTATATTCAGCTATACCTCAAATAATTAGCTCGTTTACAGACCAATTCCCTCAAGCTAAAATAAATGTGCTCAATCTTCAAAAACCTATCTCAGCGTCACTGTTAACCGATCAAAAAATAGATATTCTCTTCAGCACTTCACGTTTAAAAAATTCAGACGTGAGTTCTATGACTATTGAACAACAGCCACTTGGTTTTCTCATCAATAATGAGAATCCATTATCCAATAAAAACAAAATACAGCTAACTGATCTTAAAGGGGAAACTCTCATCTCTCACAAAAAAGATGGAAGCTTGGATTTTCAAGCAGATTTTTTTTCCAAATTAGAACAACAAAATATCCATGTAGAGGTGAAGCATAATAAAGAGGGAGAGTCCTGTCCATACATGGTGATATTAAATAAAGGTATACTACTTTCAACCCACAAAATGGCATTTTCTATTCCAAATACAACTTTTATTCCACTTATCGATTATTCAAAAAAACTACAAATCTATGCATCATGGAATAAAAATAATGACACTGAAATTTTACAGATATTTCTTACTTTTCTTTCTTCAACATGATCAGTAGCTTCACTATCAATAACTCAATAGACCAACCTGGCAATCAACAGATAATTACGTTTCCACTGTAAAAGGCAAATACTTCACATGGCATGATTAATACCTTTTATGTATTAATCTTAATACTTATTTAGCATTTCCTTTAAATTATTCAATTGCTTATAGTCGTGTTTTATCAAAAAAAACGAGTAAGTAATGACAAATACCAAAAAGCCCACATTATATATCCAAGAGCTTGGACCTTTTCCACAAGTGGCAATGATTACCTTTTTGGAAAAGGGATTAAAAGCAGGCGTAGATTTTAATGTGGAAATTATCAACATGAAAAATAAACCAGCTTCATTTATTGAACTCAGCCCGACCGCAAAACCGCCATTATTATTGGTGAATAATACTCCTATCTTTGAAACCGCTGTCATTATTGAAGCAATTGATAACCTATATGGAACAAGTGGGGAATTTCAACTAAGCAACACATTATTGAGAATGGAAAATAAATCATGGACTGAGTTTGGTCTAATGCTATTGATCGATGTGTTCAATACCATTATGCAAAAAGATAAACAGAACTACATTTTATTTTTTAATAAAGCCCAAGAGAATTTTCTAAAACTAGAAGAAAGAATGGGTTTAGGACCTTACTTTAATGGCGCAGAAGTATCGTTAATTGACTTTGTATACAGCACTATTTTCCTAAGGCAAGAAGTATTCGAAAGGCACTATAATCTACGGATGCTAGACAATTGTCCAAAATTAAGAAAGTGGTCAGAAGCGTTACTCGCACGGGAATCAACAACCGCGTCATTGCCGGATCATTTCGAAAAAGGCCTAACGTCTTGGCTAAATAATTCTAATCTTTATATTTCAAATAATTAAACTGTAGTGGTTTAGCGCAATGATTACCCTTTGGGGGGGATTTAAAAAATATTTCTAAGTCGCTTTGTGCCCCTTTATAAGATGAGTTGTCTACAAATATAGTTAATAC
>JBALXF010000324.1:0-4132 GCA_036961085.1 Psychromonas sp. | reverse complement strand
GGCACCTACAACAGGAGAGAAACTAGGTTTTACTAATTGATAATTAGTCTTTTTCTGTGCAAGTAGTTGCTCAAAAGATTGTAGGCTCATTAAGCCAATATTAAATACACCGCCAGTATAAGAAACTAAAATTTTAATCGTTTATGCGAGCTATCCCCGCGCTAGCACCCATTAGGGCAAGGCAATTTGCACCTATCTACGTTGTTATAAAACCTCTATGTAGAATAACTATACTTCAATTTTATTCCTAGCTTCTAGGCACAATTTGCCTTGCTGACTTTGCATCTTGAAGTATCATGGGTATACAATCGAGCGCGGCTCAGAGTTCTGTCTCGCACTATGATGATTGATTTTAGATTGTTGAGTGTAGTAAATAATATATAGGGAAATTTATGATAAATGTGATTGCGACTATTTCGATTCAAGCATCAAAAATAGAGGAATTTAGGCATATTTTCACGGCCAATATTCCTAACGTATTAAAAGAAAAAGGCTGTTTAGATTATCGTCTTACTGCTGATTTTGATACCGGGTTTGAACAACAGTTGCTTAATGAAAATAGTGTTACTGTTATTGAAAAGTGGAATACGTTTGAAGACTTTCAAAATCACCGTTTAGCTCCACATATGATTGAGCATAAATTGAAAGTTAAAGACTTAGTAGATAATTTGTCGATTAAGGTTTTACAAGAAATTTAACTTAGTGCCTGTAAAGATAATATGGCTGTTGAATGGCTATGCCATTGAAATCATTAGGTTGTGCCGAGCGGCTTGAGCATAACGGCACAACAATAACAGCCTTTATTTCTAGCTTGTTGCCATCGTATATTGTTGATGACCCGTATGCTGATCTGCTTGCTCACTTACCACTTTAAAACCTTGAGCGAGATAAAATTGATAGCTCGCTGCATTCTCTTTATAAACCGATAAACTCAATGCTGTCCTTTGTTTTTTAGCATGTGATATTAATTGTTTACCAATGCCTTGGCCTTGTAACTCAGGGGTTACGAATATTGCGGCCAAATTACTTTCATAAAGGCAATAAAAGCCAACAACCTCTGCATCTTTTTCAAAAACATAAGTTTCCGAAGCTGGAATATAAATGTTACGCATACTTTCAAGTTGAGACAGCCAAAATTCAGCGTTAACAAAATCATGTGCTTTAATTGAAGCGTTTAGCCAAATCGAAAGTAGGTCTTCTATATCTTGTTCTACATATGTTCTGATCATTTCAAACAACCTTAAAGTAACTTTTAATTAATATTGAATTTTAATAGGGTGATTATGGCTGTTTTAACGTGCTAATAATTGAACATGTCTATGTATTTAACTTAGGTGAAAATAAAAATCATTAAAAATGCACCACGCGCACTGCATTAAACTACGAAACGTTGCTTAGTTCTTCTTCATTAACTGAGTTAATGTAGGAAAATATCCAACAAGTAATAATCAGCTTATCATGATCGTTTTAGCCTTACCTCTGTGCAACGCGAAGCGTCTGTGTGCCCTCTGTGGTAGTGTCATTAATATTTTATGTGATTGATGTTAACGATAACACTAACAGTTTTCTGATATTAATAAACCCGACAGTATTATGCTGTCGGGTTTAAGCTAGCTTCTGGCACTTAATAAAAATAAAGTTAGGTTTGCTGTTCAAGTGTTGATAGGTTTCTTCTGAAATGGCTTTGGCTTGTTCAGAAACATGACCTTCCGATATTTGTACAATCAACAAACCATTAGACGTTATCGCATCACTTATTTCGCTCAATGAGCGACGATAGAAACTAACCGATACCGGCTCACCAACGGTATCCCATTGTTGCTTGATTAACTCACTCTTGAAGTAATCACCTGAAATTGAGCTTTGAAAGTCTGCAAAAGGGTGATGTGTTGAAAAAACCATAACTCCACCTGGTTTTAAAACACGATTCGCCTCTTTGAAAATAATCGATAGGTCTTGGATATAGTGTAAAACCAAAGGGCAGGCAATAATATCGGCACTTTCTGAGGCTTGTTGTGGCAGACCTATTGATAAATCTTGAGCATAGGCTTTAACGTTATTGCCAAGTTTACTACGGACAATTTCAATCATCTGCTCCGAAATATCAATACAGGTAACCGATTTAGCGCCTTGTGCAACAAAATATTCTGCATAGATACCTGAGCCGCAACCTAAGTCAATCACGTCTAGCCCTTTGCTATCGCCTATTAGTGCTTGTAATGAAGGCCGTTCTAAATAGGCGTTATAAATATTATCCTGTACAGCCAAGTCGTATTGCAGTGCATGTTTTGAATACAACTCTGATTTCATATTTTAGCTAGCCTCTAGTTTCAATCGTTAAACATTGCGAGCAATCATAAATACTTCATTGGCGGAATATAAGTCTTTTATTGTTGCTTCAACTTCAGCGCCTAAGACCTTACGGTACAAGCTTTGTGCATGGTTATCTTCTCGTGTATTTACTAAAATATGTTTAACTGTTGAGCCCTGTTTGTGCAACTGAGACTTTACTAACTCTAATGAGTCTTTGATCAGAGTTTGCCCCAAACCTTTACCTTGATAATCGGGGTGCACGGCTAATTGCTCGAGCTCTATTACTGCTTGAGGACGAAAACCACTTTTTTGCGCCCATACGATATAGCCAACAATGTTTCCTTCAAACTCTATGAGGTAACATAACATTCGTGGAAACGCATTGTGTGTGCATTTTAACCACTCATAGGAGTCTTGTTGTCGAACAAAAGCGGCCTGGTGCACTAGTGATGCGTCATTCAGGTCTTGTTCTGTCATTAGTCTTACTGTCATCAGGTACTCCAACTTTTTAAAGTTTAATATTGGTAAGTGACTGCTATTGTTAAATATTTTTCTTTAAATAGTAACATTGATTGAGCATTAAAATTTACTCCTTTTACTTATTCAATGCTCAATTTTTGTAGTTATGAGATAACTGGTTGATAGTTTTTTTTCATTTTCAATGTCATGTTAACCAAAGCAATTAATACCGGGACTTCAATCAATGGTCCGATTACACCTGCGAATGCTTGGTCGGAGTTAATACCAAAAACAGCAATCGATACAGCAATTGCGAGTTCAAAATTATTGCCTGTTGCTGTGTAAGCAATCGATGCATTTTTATCAAAGGGAATGCCCATCTTTTTGCCGATCATAAAACTAGTGAAGAACATGACAAAAAAGTAAATCGTAAGTGGTATCGCTATTCGGATAACATCCATCGGTAGTTCAACGATCATTTCACCCTTAAGGCTAAACATCAGCACTATGGTGCTAAGCAGTGCGATTAATGTGATTGGGGAAATACGTGGAATGAAAACGCTGTTATACCAGTCTTCGCCTTTTAGTTTCACCAACACTTCGCGACTAATAAAACCCGCTAAAAAAGGGATACCAAGATAAATCATCACACTCTGTGCAATATCTGCCATAGATATATCTACAACCATACCCTGATAACCAAATATGGGCGGTAACACTGTGATAAATAACCACGCCATGAAACTGTAAGTGATAATTTGAAATGCACTATTTATTGCAACCAATGCAGCCCCATATTCTTTATTACCACCACCTATGTCATTCCACACTAATACCATCGCGATACAGCGAGCAAGGCCTATTAAGATAATACCTACCATGTAACCTGGGTAGTCACTGAGGAAGGTGAGCGCTAAAATAAACATTAAAATAGGACCGACGATCCAGTTCATGATCAGCGAAAGTGTAATCGCTTGTTTATCTTTGGTAACCTTACCGAGCAGACGGTAATTCACCTTAGCTAAAGGAGGGTACATCATTAAAATTAAACCAATTGCTAATGGAATGTTCGTACTACCAACCGACATCGATTGATTTAGCTCGGTGACTTGAGGAAAGAGCACACCAATTGCAACACCGATTGCCATCGCAATAAAAATCCAAAGTGTTAGGTAGCGATCTAAAAATCCAAGTTTAGGTTGTAACCGTTCAGTAACCATTTCAAATTTCCTGTTTTGTTGTTTAAATTTATCAGTTTTTAATTTCTAATTATCAATTTATATCGTCAATCGTCGAAAGACGATTGATTGATGTTGGGAAATGCAGATTAAAACTAAATAGAATCTGTATTTCAGATTCT
>JBALXF010000323.1:0-4157 GCA_036961085.1 Psychromonas sp. | reverse complement strand
ATCGATTTAATTAAACCGTTCTCGCCACTGCACCAGGTTTCATTTAGTAGTGATAAAACCATTAGTGAACAACTTTGGGCAATCCGAAAAGGTTTATTCCCTGCTGTAGGCGCAGTTAGAGAGACAGGTACAACGGTTATTATCGAAGATGTTGCCTTTCCCATTGAACAATTAGCCCCTGCGACAAGAGATTTGCAGGAGCTTTTTATTAAATATGGTTACCATGAAGCGATTATATTTGGCCATGCATTGGATGGAAACTTACACTTTGTATTTACTCAAGCTTTTGATAATGATGAAGAGATAAAACGTTACAGTGATTTCATGGAAGACGTATCACAACTGGTTGCAGTACAATATCAAGGGTC
Organism: Psychromonas sp.; assembly: GCA_036961085.1. Taxonomy (GTDB): domain Bacteria; phylum Pseudomonadota; class Gammaproteobacteria; order Enterobacterales; family Psychromonadaceae; genus Psychromonas. Next base: position 3,789 of record JBALXF010000323.1, on the reverse strand, counting down.
TTTAAAAGCAGAACATGGCACCGGCAGAAACATGGCTCCCTATGTGGAATTGGAATGGGGAAAAGATGCTTATGCTTTAATGCAGCAGATTAAAAAAATCTTTGATCCAAAAGGGATATTAAATCCTGGCGTGATCATCAGCGACGATCAGCAACTACACCTTAAAAACCTTAAAGCGATGCCCGCCGCTGATACACTCATTGATAAGTGTATTGAATGTGGCTTCTGCGAGCCCGTTTGCCCTTCCAAAAATTTAACGTTAACGCCAAGACAACGTAATACCGTATACCGAGAAATCTGTCGATTACAACGATCTAATGAAAACCCAGAACGACTGGCACAGATGCAAGAATCATTTAAATATTTAGGGGTAAATACCTGTGCAGCGACTGGTTTATGTGCGGAACGTTGCCCTGTTGATATTAATACCGGAGAGTTGATGAGGAAATTACGGCAGGATCATTCTGCTGTTGAGCATAAAATTGCACTTTGGACAGCTAATCATTTTGCAACAGTCAGTAAAGCCAGCCAAATAGGATTTAAGGTTGCTACTACTGCCCATAGTTTGCTCGGTGAAAAAAATATGCGTATAGCAAGTAATGCTCTGCATAGGGTTTCCAACCATAGGGTTCCACTGTGGAGTGCAAATATGCCTCTTCCGGCTGGCAAAACATCAAGTATAAAAATTACTACGATTAACAAACATAAAGTTGTCTATTTTCCAAGCTGCGCAACCCGAAATATGGGACCAGCTAAAACAAATGCAGACAGCAGAGCCTTGAAAGAGGTTACATTATCACTGCTCAAAAAAGCGGGTTATCAGGTCATCTTACCCAATGATTTAGATAATCAATGCTGTGGCATGCCTTATAAAAGCAAAGGTTTCATAGAGGTTTATCAAAATAAAGCATCTCAATTGGAAACCGCTTTATTAAATGCATCAGAAAATGGCAAGTACCCTATTTTGATGGACACTAGCCCTTGTATGAGTTTAAGCAAAGAAACCCTAGATCCATCATTAAGCGTATTTGAGCCCTTCCAATTTATTGCTCAATACCTGTTACCTAAACTCAACATCAAACCGCAGCAAAAACCTGTCATGTTACATATCACATGTACCTCACAACGTCAGGGATTAGCTTCTGTTATGCAACAAGTTGCGCAAGCCTGTGCCACTACAGTGATCATTCCAGAAGATATTACATGCTGCGGATTTGCAGGAGATAAAGGATTCACCTATCCGGAATTAAACACCTCTGCTCTGGCACCGTTAAAAGAACAAATACCAGAAAACTGCAGTGAAGGTTATTCAAATAGCCGTACCTGTGAAATAGGATTATCAGATCACAGTGGCATTGAATATCGTTCAATTTTGTATTTGCTAGACAAAGTAAGTAGTTATTAACCTAATAACTATATTTATGCTGACTAACAATTATCAGAATTAAACATTCACTTATTTAAAATAACTGTTTAAAGTTACAGCTTATCGAAAAACAATCGATTATCATTTTCTTAATATTATGGATAAACATGTTACGAGTTAGGTTCAGCCAAATTTTATTATTAACTTGGAAATTATCCACTGTTTTTATTATTCCAATTATTATCAACATTTATCTTGCAGTACTGAGCCATTATGTAGAAGGGTTTAACTTTCATACCATAGATGAGGGACAAAATGTCCATAAATGGATAATTTTCGCGATTTATTTGATCTATCTGCTTGCTTGGAAAACCTGTAATAAAACAATCACTGACTACCTTAAAAAGTTTGAATTCTCATAATGATATCTATTGCCTCTATTTCTAATGAAACACTTTTAATTACAGTTGTTATAACAATTGTCTGTTTAACCGGAATGTTTTGTTGGTTTTTACTAAATCTAAAAAAACAGCGAGATGAACTATTTTTAAAGCAAAAACTAACCGAACAGCAACTGCAACAACAGTACGAATCTAACCAAGAAAAGTCTTTGATATTAGATAAAAAACAATTACTTATAGATAGCCTGCAATTGCAAACCAGTAAATTAACCACCCGCATACGAGAAACAGAGGTCCGCTTACAAGCCGGACAGCAACGTTTACACGATCAGCAGCAAAATGAACAAAAACTGAGTCATCAATTTGAAGTACTTTCTCAACGCATTTTTCATGATAAGTCGGAACAGTTCAAACAACTAAATCATGACAGTATTCAACATCTGTTAGCCCCGTTAAAAGTACAACTCGATGGCTTTAAGCAACAAGTTACAGAGTGTTATGTTAATGAGAGTAAAGATCGATTTAATTTACAAAGCGAAATATCTAAGCTATCGCAACTAAACCTATTAATGCAGCAAGAAACCGCAAATCTAACCAATGCATTAAAAGGCGATAATAAACAGCAAGGTAATTGGGGTGAAGTTATTTTACAACGTATTCTAGAGTCATCTGGATTACGTGAAGGACATGAATACGAAACTCAAGTCAGTTATAAAAATGAAGATGGCAAACGGTTTATGCCTGATGTGATCGTCCATCTGCCACAAAAAAGAGACATTATTATTGACTCTAAAGTATCATTGGTTGCCTATGAACGCTTTTTTAATGCTGATGATACAGAAACCCAAAAAGCGGCATTACAAGATCATATTATTTCTGTGCGCCAGCATATTCGGGGTTTAGGGAAAAAAGATTATCAAAAATTAGTCGGCAGCAATACACTCGATTATGTATTGTTATTTGTTGCGGTTGAACCCGCCTTTATTGTGGCGGTAGAGCAAGATCCGGAACTCGTTAAATTAGCATTAGATAATAATGTGTTACTTGCTAGTCCAACTAATTTGATGATTGCGCTACGAACCATTGAGAATTTATGGCGCTTTCAACAACAAGAGCAAAATGGCCGTTTAATTGCTAATCAGGCGGGTAAACTTTACGATAAATTACGTTTATTCAGCCAGAATATGCTTGATGTAGGGAACCACCTAAATAAGGCGCAAGGCACTTATGAACATGCTCTTAAACAGCTCAGCCAAGGCCGAGGCAATATTATTCAGCAGGCTGAAACCTTAAAAGGCATGGGCGTTCCTATCAAGCAATCTTTACCTGAATCTTTATTGGATCAAGCGAATATGGCACTTGCCCAGCAACAACAAAACACAACTGTTACTGAAGATAGCGAATCTAGTGTTTCCAAAAATGTCTAGTAAACAGAATAACCACAGTAAGGATTTCTAAACGCCCCATTAACATGGCAATAGACAATGTCCATTTTGCAGCATCAGAAAAATGCGCAAAATTCCCTGATGGGCCAATACTTGGATCAAGTCCAGGGCCAACATTGGAAACCGCTGTTATCGCCGCAGTAATTGCAACTAGAGCATCTGAACCCATTAGCGTTAATAACAAGGCCACGATCGCTATAGTTGCCATATAAGCTAAAACAAATGCAATAAGTGAGCGTAAAATATCATCACTAACTTTATGATTATTATACTTCTGCGGGAAAACACCATGTGGATGCATCAACATCATAAGTTGGCGTCGTAATAAACTAAATGCGATTTGAAAACGAAATAATTTCATGCCACCAGAAGTAGACCCTGAACAAGCCCCCACAAACAACAAACCAAAGAAGATGGCGACACTAAAATCTCCCCAAGTGAGAAAGTCATCTAAACCAAAACCGGTGGTTGTCACCACAGAGAGAACATTAAATAAACTTAAGCGTAATGCATCCGTAAATGAAAATTGCTCGGTTAAAAATAGATAGATAGTTAAGCTAAGACTGAAAAAACCAAT
>JBALXF010000322.1:0-4158 GCA_036961085.1 Psychromonas sp. | reverse complement strand
ATGATCAGAGGTTGGTTAATACAAGAGTTACAGGCTTCGGAAAGTCAATTGAATGCCAGCAGAGAGCAGCAATATATTGATAAATTCCAACAGAAAACGGATTTTCTAAAACAAGCGATTAGAATGATTGATTTAGAATAAATAGCACCTTAAATTAACCATGTTTAATATCGATATGCATTCTATTAGGAGTAAAGATAATGGTCCAGGTTAGGCAAGTCGAGTTATCTGAAATGGATAGTTTACGTGAAATATATTCACTTTGTTTCCCCAATGAAATTTTACAAGATGAATGGGTGATGTCGAATATGTGTTCCTACCCGCGTATGGTTTATTACGTAGCAATCTGTGATGATGATGTTGTTGGTTATGCACACTGGTCGGTGAAAAGTGGTTTTCGTGATCGTGCAATTGTTGAGTTAGAACAAGTTGCAGTTTTACCTCGGTTTTCAAAGAGGGGGATCGGCGAGTATTTGTTAGATCAATCATTTTCACTGTTTAAAGCGCATTTATCATTATTAGGTGTGGGTATAAAAGGCATTTATATCACAACCAGAGAAGGTAATTTTGCCGAAAATTTATATAAACGGGTGTTTGCTGTTGAACGTCAGGGAGTTATAGAGAATTATGGCTCTGGAAATGAAGTGATCTTATTTAAAAGTTATACTTAAATGCCGCATATAAATTATATTAACTAACAACTTACAGTCTATTCCCTCTTACTTTTATAATCCTTTATTCATCTATTCCTTACCTTATTTTGTCGAATAACTATTAAAGCTAGATGACAAGCTGGCTGTATTTTTGATATTTTTTTCTTATAAAGATGATCTTGTTCTAAATAACGAAATCTATTCCCCCATATTAAAAAATACTCCTAGCTTTAGCGCCTATTCCTCTCTAACGTTTGCCCCGAGTAAATCGATAAATTTGTAGTGGATTTTTACCATTGGCAGCTTTAATTTTCTTATTCAGAAGTAGATTTTTTTTAAAGGAAGAATATCTAATATCGATTTTGCAAATGAGGCTTTTGACTTTAGTGGCAATGAAAACGTAATAGAGCATACTTTTAGCTGTTTTTATAGAGTAAATAGTAAAGCTTGGATTGATTTAACCCACCTAAATGATTAAGCATCTCGAAATCGATAGAAGCAAGGAATATTGCAGTAAGCAAAGCTAAAGGTACAAAACACGGAATCAGAACTTTATATTTAAGAACTATTTTGAGGAAAATCATGAAAAAAATATTAACCACGACTGCTACGGCTGTATCGTTAGCACTATGCTCTCTTGTTGCTAATGCTGTTGATTTCAAACCTGCTGTTGCCTATGACACATCAGGCAAGTTTGATAAATCTTTCAGTCAGGCTGTTTTTGTAAACGGAGCAAGTAAATATGCTGAAGATCATGGCGTTGAAGTACGCGATTTTGTACCAGCAAATGACGCGCAACGTGAGCAAGGATTAGACCGTCTTGCAAAACGTGGTTATAGCCCTATTGTTGCTGTTGGTTTTATGTATGGCTCATCATTAGAGAAAGTCGCTAAAAAATACCCAGAGACTCAATTTGTGATCATTGACTCAGTGGTTGATTTACCAAATGTTAAGTCATTGGTATTTAAAGAGCATGAAGGATCATTTCTTGTTGGTGCTTTAGCTGCCCTTAAATCTGAAAATGCAAAAGTAGGTTTTGTTGGTGGTATGGATATTCCACTTATTCGTAAATTTGCTTGTGGTTATGAGCAAGGCGCAAAATATGTAAATAAAGACTTACAAGTATTCCAAAACATGACTGGCTCTACTAATGCCGCTTGGTCAGATCCTGCACGTGGAGCAGAATTAACTAAAAGTCAATTCAGCAAAGGTGCTGATGTCGTATTTGCGGCTGCTGGGGGAACCGGTGTAGGTGTATATCAAGCTGCGAAAGATGAAGGTAAATTTGCGATTGGTGTCGATTCAAACCAAAACTATTTACACCCTGGGGTAATGTTATCGTCTATGGTTAAGCGTGTTGGTAGTGCGACTTACGATGTATTTACTAATGCGCAAGCTGGTAACTTTACTACAGGTATCGATAACCGAGGCTTAAAAGAGAATGGTGTTGACTGGGCATTAGATGAATATAACCGCGATTTAGTGACCCCAGAAATGGAAACTCAAATAGCTGATATCAAATCTAAAATTGTATCAGGTGAAATTCAAGTCCATGATTATATGACTGATAATAGCTGTAAGTATTAAATGAACTTATAAAAAGTAATAAAGTGCTCTCTTACTGTCATTAGTCTGAGAGCTTTTTTTTTAACTATAAGAAAAATAGGCTATGTCGACACTATCAAATAATAAACCCTTTGCATTAGCATTAAGCGGTATCGATAAAAAATTCGGTGCGGTTCATGCAAACAAAAATATAGATTTAGAAGTTCCTGCAGGCACCATCCATGGCATTATTGGTGAAAATGGCGCAGGCAAATCCACACTAATGAATATCATTTACGGTTTTTATACCGCAGATTCCGGTCAAATTAGCATCGCTGGCACCCCCATCAAACTGACTAGTTCTAAACAAGCAATTAGTCATGGTATTGGTATGGTGCACCAACACTTTATGTTAATTGATAATTTCAGCGTACTTGAAAATGTAATTTTAGGTGCTGAAGATGGCATGTTGTTAAACACCAGTCTGAGCAAGGCACGTACTGAATTAGAACGTTTGGCAAAAGAGTATCAATTAGATGTGCCACTTGATGCTTTAATTGAAGACTTACCGGTTGGTTTACAGCAACGTGTTGAAATTTTAAAAGCACTTTACCGTGGTGCAAAAATATTAATTTTAGACGAGCCCACAGGTGTCCTAACGCCTCAAGAGACTGAACACTTATTCCATATTTTTGATGCGCTAAGAAAGCAGGGCGTCACCATCCTATTGATCACTCATAAGTTAAGAGAAATTCTAGCCGCGACCGATAATGTTTCTGTGATGCGCCAAGGCGAGATGGTGGCGCACAGAAAAACTGCAGACACCAATAAAGAAGAGCTCGCTGAATTAATGGTTGGGCGCAAAGTTAGATTGAAAGTGGAGAAAAGTGAGGCGAAACCCGAACAGGTTTTATTATCTACCAAAGATTTAACCTACAAAGATGATATTGGAGTCAATCGCCTTAAGTCAGTCACCATGGACATTAAAGCCGGCGAAATTGTTGGCATTGCAGGTGTATCAGGTAATGGCCAATCAGAACTGATTGATGCATTAGCAGGCTTAATAACGCCAACTAGTGGCCATATAAAAATAGCAGACACAGTTATCAATGCCAAAAAACCTTCTTCACCAGACAGTGTGCGCCAACTAAGTGTTGGCCATATTCCAGAAGATAGATTAGCAAAAGGATTAGTTAAGGCATTTAGCGCTGAAGAGTCGGCAATTTTGGGATATCAGAATCTTGCCAAATATAATGGCAAAGTGATGAATCATCCTAAGGTTATTACACAAGAGTGTTCTCGCTTGATGGAAGAGTGGGATGTAAGGCCTCGCGATCCAAAGCTGCGCAGTTCGTTATTCTCTGGGGGAAATCAACAGAAGCTAATCATTGCTAGAGAAGTGGATCAAAACCCAGATATATTATTGATCGGTCAGCCGACTCGTGGTGTTGATATTGGTGCCATTGAATTTATTCATAAACGTATCATTGAGCTAAGAGACCAAGGTAAAGGGATTCTATTAGTGTCAGTTGAATTAGATGAAATTATGTCACTTGCAGATCGGATCATTGTGATGTTTGATGGCGAAATAGTTGGTGAAGTTCGTGCAGATCAAGCCACTGAAAAAATTCTTGGCATGATGATGGCAAATATATTGCCTGATGAATTAAATACAACGGCTGGAGTTGCGCAATGAATGATTCAAAAGTCCCTGCATGGGTGAATATTTTCATTTTACCTTTGCTTAATATTTTATTTGCTTTTGCTTTTGCAGCCATTATTTTTATTGCTGTTGATGTAAACCCGGTTGAAGCCGCGCAAGTCATGATCAGAGGCGCGTTAGGGTATCAAGAGGGAATTGGTTATACCTTATATTATGCTACCAACTTTATGTTTACTGGTTTGGCTGTGGCAGTTGCTTTCTCTGCTGGACTTTTCAATATAGGTGGTGAAGGTCAGG
>JBALXF010000321.1:0-4162 GCA_036961085.1 Psychromonas sp. | reverse complement strand
TGTGCTGTACTCATGATCGCTTCAATACAGCGTTCAACGTCTTCTTTTTTCACTGCTAATTCAATTTTAACTTTAGGTAAAAAATCAACCATATACTCAGCACCACGGTATAACTCTGTGTGTCCTTTTTGACGACCAAAGCCTTTAACTTCAGAAACTGTGACACCTGCAACGCCGGCTTCCATTATTGCTTCTCTTACTTCATCTAATTTAAATGGCTTGATCACTGCGGTTAACATTTTCATAAATAATCCTTTTTAACGATAAAATTTGCTATAGATAAAAAATTGTTTGATTGAAGCTGTTTATGCTTATTTTTCTAGTTCTTGCTTCTCTAGTTACAATTACCGTGCCAAAAATTAAAGTTATTAAATTTCAATAAGTTAAAAATTTAACTTTAAAGAAGCTACATACCATGCACCACAACAGGGCAATCAATACTTAGCTGATGCACCGCTATAGTTCATTGCGAAATTAACTGAAATTAATAGAATATTTTTGCAATTAATAGGTCTAATCGCCTGATTTCAGGTCGAAAAAATCACGAATATACGGGGGACTGGAAGTATAAAAACTCAACTTGTTAACCGCTAAGAGCGAGGAACAGCTGTTGATTGTATTGGCAGCGTTCCTAGCATTTTATTCACTTTAATAATTAGCCAATAAATCGTTACGCTAATACTTAGCAATCAAAGGTTGTTCTGCTATAGTGCGTAAAATTTTTTCAAATATACCAAAGGATCCCTTATATGTAAAAAATAAGCCTACTGCTTATCACTTTCTTTTTTAGCATTAATGTTTTGGCGGCACCTCGAGTTACTCCTAATGCCCCAGCTATCGGAGCAAAAGGCTATTTATTAGTAGATTTTGATTCAGGTAAAGTGCTTGCGGAGAACAACAGTGAAGTCTCACTTGCTCCTGCGAGTCTGACGAAAATGATGACCAGTTATATCATTGGTCATGAAATTAAAATGGGTAATTTATCACTTGATGATAAAGTTATAATTTCTGAAAATGCATGGTCAAAGAACTTTCCTGATTCTTCTAAAATGTTTATAGAAGTCGGTAAAGAAGTCTCTGTAGCAGACCTTAATCGCGGTATTATCGTACAATCAGGAAATGATGCTTGTGTGGCAATGGCTGAACATATCGCTGGTAGTGAAGATGCCTTTGCTGATTTGATGAACTCTTGGGCTAAACAATTGGGTATGGATAATACGCATTTTGTAAATAGTCATGGTTTACATTCAACTGAGCATTATACAACAGCTGCTGATATGGCTATTCTAGCTAAAGCACTAATTCAGGATGTGCCTGAAGAATATCGTATTTACAGCGAAAAATCTTTCAAGTTCAATAACATTGAACAATACAATCGTAATGGTTTGTTATGGGATAAGAGCTTAAATGTAGATGGTATCAAAACCGGTCACACAAGTGCGGCAGGTTACAGCCTAATTTCTTCTGCAACTAAAGATAACATGCGTTTGATTAGTGTAGTAATGGGTGCTTCTTCGGATTCATCTCGTAAAGTTGAAAGTAAAAAACTGCTTAACTGGGGCTTCCGTTTCTTCGAAACGTTAACGCCTTATAATGCGGGTGATCAATTAGCTAGCGAACGCATCTGGATGGGTTCACAAGCGATGATTCGTTTAGGCGTAGGTGAAAGCACACCACTTACTCTTTCTCGCGGACTAGCAAAAGACCTAAATGCAAACTTCGTGATTGAAGGTGAATTACGTGCCCCAATCAATAAGGGTGACGTTGTTGGTGTTGTACATTATTCTGTTGCTGACGAACAAGTTGCAACTTACGATCTGATTGCATTAGAAACGGTTGAAGAAGGTGGATTATTCAGCCGCTTAATGGATTACGTTAAATTATTATTTATTGGTTGGTTTGGTTAAGCCTCCCCATACTAAATAACACTTAATCAGTGAGATCCTTTTAAAGATCTCACTTTTTATTATAATGACCTTTGGAGTTTTATATGGCATTAAACACACATTTCGACGAACTACTTGATTTCCCATGTACCTTTGCATTTAAGGTGATGGGCGTGGCAGATCCACGTTTAATTGGGGAAGTTGTTGCTGTTATCCAAAAACATGCACCAGGTGATTATGCACCGACAGTTAAACCGAGTTCAAAGGGAAATTATCAGGCCTTGAATATTCCCGTTACTGTCGTTAGCAAAGAACATATCGAAACAATATACAGCGAATTAAATAAGATTGAACTAGTTCGCCATATTCTTTAATTGTTAATGGTTAAGTAATGACGACATTAGATAAACAACTAAAAATACGCTATTTAGGTTTGCAAGAATATCAAACCACTTGGCAAGCGATGAGCGACTTCACTACCAATCGCGATGAAAATAGCATCGACGAAATTTGGTTAGTTGAACACCCTGCTGTCTTTACTCAAGGTAATTCAGGAAAAGCTGAGCATTTATTACAGCGAACTGACATACCAGTAGTACAGAGTGATCGAGGTGGGCAAATCACCTTCCATGCTCCAGGCCAACTTATTGTTTACCTATTAATTAATATACGTAGAAAGTCTTTTAATGTGCGCACCTTAGTGAGCATTATTGAAGACAGTATTATTAATTTACTAGCGGACTCTAATGTTATTGCAAATGCAAAACCTGATGCACCTGGTGTTTATGTTGATGGCAAAAAAATCGCATCATTAGGATTGAAAATACGTAAAGGCTGTTCATTTCACGGCCTTGCATTAAATGTTGATATGGATTTATTACCTTTTTTACAGATTAACCCTTGTGGTTATGCAGGGCTTGAAATGACCCGATGTAAAGACTTAGGTATCGCAGCTTCTGTTGCTGAATTAGCACCTTTATTAATCGCTAAAATGAACCAACAATTACACTATTCACTGATAGAGACTTTTCACCATGAGTAACAAACCTAGTCAATTAACAGCCGGTAAAAAACTACGTGATGGCGATAAACTTTCACATATACCAATTAAAGTTATCCCATCTAACAAATCAACAATGTTGAAAAAACCGTCATGGATGAAAATCAAACTTTCTTCAGATAACACTCGAGTTAATGAAATCAAAGCGGCACTACGCAAAAATAAACTTCACTCAGTATGTGAAGAAGCTTCATGCCCAAACCTACACGAATGTTTTAATCACGGCACAGCAACCTTCATGATTTTAGGTGATATCTGTACACGTCGTTGTCCATTCTGTGATGTTGGCCATGGTAAGCCCCTTGCTGTAGACCAAGACGAGCCGAAGAAATTGGCTGAAACAATTAAAGATATGAAACTTAAGTATGTGGTAATTACCTCTGTAGATCGTGATGATCTTCGTGATGGTGGCGCACAACATTTTGCTGATTGTATTCGAGAAATTCGTCTTTTAAACCCGACCATTAAAATTGAAATTTTAGTACCAGACTTTAAAGGACGTATGGATAAAGCATTAGCCTGTTTTGAAAAAGATGTGCCTGATGTATTTAACCATAACTTAGAAACAGCACCGCATCTCTATAAGCAAGTTCGTCCTGGCGCGGATTACAAATGGTCATTACAGTTATTACAAAAATTTAAAGCTAAGCACCCACATATCCCGACAAAATCAGGTGTTATGATGGGCTTAGGCGAAAGCAATGAACAGATCGAGCAAGTAATTCAAGATCTTAATGATCACGGTGTGACTATGCTTACCCTAGGTCAATACTTACAACCAAGCTTGCAGCATTTAGCTGTAGAACGTTATGTTTCACCCGCTGAATTTGATGAGTTAGGCGAAAAGGCAAAAGCAATCGGCTTTGACCACGCTGCCTGTGGTCCGTTTGTTCGTTCTTCTTATCATGCTGACCTACAAGCTTCAGGTAAAGAAGTAAAATAAGCTTATATAATTTAATACGCTTATTAATCGATAAGACCGCTATTGATGCGCTCTTATCGATTATAAAAAATAGCATATGGTATCTATTCGGTGCGCTCTTCTTACCATGCTGACCTACAAGCATCAGGTAAAGAAGTAAAATAAGCTAAGTTATTTCATGCGCTTATGTAATAAAAAGACCGCTTTAAAAGCGGTCTTTTTATTTAACATATTTAGTAACTAGAAACTAGAAACTAGAAAATAATTAATTATTAGCCTTTCATCGCTCCCATC
>JBALXF010000320.1:0-4170 GCA_036961085.1 Psychromonas sp. | reverse complement strand
GTTAGTGTCGGTCATCGCACCTATTGCTAAACAAACGACACTTGCCTCAGTACCTGATTTGGCGATAAAACGTGATGCATTAGGTAGCTATGTTTTTGTTTTAGAAGCTGCAGATGAAGGCAGTTATCGCGCAAAACAAGTACCCGTTATATTAGGAGACCGACAAGATGATTCTGTAATGATCCTTTCTGGAGTAGAAACAGGGCAGCTTATTGCCAATAAAGGTTCGTTCAAGTTATACCCTGGAATGAAAGTCTACCTTAGTGAGGAAACGCCTGCCAAAGTAGTTCCTCAAGTTGCCGTTTCTGATGCTAGTACGAAAGAATAAGGGATTATCATGAAAGAAAACCAGTCGTCGAAAGAAAACAAGTCATCAATAATGGACATCTTCGTAAAGCGGCCTGTCGTTGCTATTGTATTATCAATCATTATTTGCATTGCAGGGTTATGGTCAGCAAGCAAGATCCCGGTACTGCAGTTTCCAAAAATTGAGAGTGCCTCATTAGTTATTGAGACATTTTATATTGGTGCTTCAGCCGATGTTGTACAAGGTTTTATAACCGAGCCGATTGAACGTGTTGCAGCCACCGTACCTGGTGTTGAATACGTTGACTCAGTGAGTACTTCAGGTAGTTCTAAAGTTACGATTTGGCTTAAACTCAATGAAAATTCAACACTCGCGTTAGCTGAATTAAATACAAGATTAAGCCAAATTCGCTTTGAATTACCACAAGGTGCGCAAGACCCCATCGTATCAGTAAGTCGTGCCGATAGACCATTTGCAGTCTTTTATTTAAATGTTCAATCTAATGGCAATGATTTATCTCGTATCACTGACTATTTAACGCGCCAAGTTAATCCTGTTTTAAATGCGATTGAAGGCGTACAACGTGTTGGTATTGAAGGTGCGAGAACGCCTGCCATGCGTGTTTGGCTAAATGCCGACGCACTGCAAGTCTTTAATCTAAGTGCAAGTGATGTCTATCTAGCGTTGGCAGCAAACAATACGATAGCTACTATGGGATACGTCGAAAATGATCATCAGAAAATAGATATCGTTGCTAATACACAACTCAGTACTGTGGCAGAATTTGAACAACTGGTTATTACCGAAATTGATGAAGCTAACATTTACTTAAAAGATGTCGCCAAAATCGAACTGGCAGCCGAAGACAGTAGTGTTACTGCAAGATTAAACGACCAAGATGCAGTCTATATTTCTATTTGGCCTTTACCTGGCGCAAATGAAATGGCGATTGGTGACAAGTTATATGAAACAGTGGCAGAGCTGAATAAAACACTGCCAAACGGAATATCAATTGGTTATGCATTCGATGGCACCTTATACATGCGCGATGCACTAAAAGAAATTTTCACCACCTTGGCTGAAACTGTTATTTTAGTTGGCTTGGTGGTTGTTCTGCTAATGGGCTCATTTAGGAGTGCCATCGTGCCTTTAATTACCATCCCTGTTTCTATATTAGGTGCGATTGCGGCTATGTCTATGATGGGTTTTTCATTAAACTTATTAACCGTATTAGCGATCGTATTATCGGTTGGATTAGTCGTTGACGATGCCATTGTGGTGGTAGAAAATGTTGCTCGATTAATGCGCCAAGGCATGTCTAAGTTTGATGCTGCGCTGGTTAGTTCTCGTCAGCTGCTTGTGCCTATTATTTCAATGACATTAACACTGGCTGCTGTTTATGCCCCTATCGGTTTCTTATCTGGATTAACCGGGGTGTTGTTCAATGAATTTGCTTTTACGCTCGCGATTGCGGTTATTATTTCAGGGCTGGTGGCGATCACCTTATCACCTATCATGAGCGCTTATGTTTCACCGAAAGGCGGACAAGAAGGCTGGTTAACTGCCAAAGTTAATTATCTCTTCGAAAAGACCCAACAAAGCTATGGCAAGCTGCTACATAAAAAATTTAAATGGCAGGGGCAAGTATTTTTAATCGCCTTAGTCGTTTCTCTGCTTAGCGTGCCTTTTTACTTGTTTTCAAAAAAAGAGCTCGCGCCAATAGAAGATCAATCGATGGTGATGTTTGTTATTCAATCACCACCTGATGCATCATTAGACTATAACGTTGCACAAATGAACCCAGTTGTTGAAAGCTTACAACAAATTGAAGGCGGAAAAAATGTCTGGCAAATTATTTTTGGTGGTGGTGGTTTTGGCGGTTTAGAACTCGAAAAAGCGAATGAACGTGATTACAGTGCACAATCATTAGTCCCACGAATGTACGGTAAATTAGCGCAAATACCAGGGCTTAACATGTTTCCTATTTTACCTTCCTCCTTACCGAGTTCAGGGCAATTTGAAATAGAAATGATTGTTAAATCATCTGCTCCATATAGTGAAATGAAGCAATATGCAGATCAACTTGTTGGGGCTGCTTTTGCGAGTGGTAAATTCCTTTTTGCTGATACCGATCTTAAAATAGATTTACCGCAAGTAGAGTTACAATTAAACCGCGATAAAATCGCTGATTTAGGTATGAATATCAGGCAAATAAGCGAACAACTTGGTATCTTATTATCAAGCAACTTTGTTAATCGCTTTGATGCAAATGGTAAAGCGTATCGCGTTATTCCTATGGTTAATAATGATATACGCAGTAAAAGCGAAGAACTATTATCGTTAGATATTAAATTACCAACGGGTGAGTTAATACCTGTTTCCGCCGTGGCTGATTTGCACTGGAAAACAGTACCAAGACAGCTGGGCACTTTTGCACAACAATCATCTTTTAGAATCTATGGTGGTGTAGCGCCAGGTTCAAGCAAAGAGGATGCTTTATCTGCCATTGAAAACGTTGCTAAAGAAATACTACCTTCTAGTTACTCTATTGATTACGCAGGCGAATCGAGACAATTGCGTCAAGAAGGTAATACTTTAGTGATGGTATTGGCTATTTCGTTATTGATTGTATTTTTAGTCTTAACTATACAATTTAATAGCTTTAGAGATCCCCTTGTCGTGTTACTTGGCTGTGTTCCATTAGCCCTATCGGGTGCATTACTCATCCCCTATATGGAACTAACTACTATTAATATTTATTCTCAAATAGGCTTAATCACGTTAATCGGTTTAATCGCTAAAAATGGGATTTTAATTGTGGAGTTTGCTAATCATGCGCAAATGCTTGGCGCGAATAAACTCGATGCGGTAACGGAAGCGGCAACCACACGTTTACGCCCTATTCTAATGACGACCTTGGCAACTATTCTAGGGCATTTTCCTTTAGTGTTGGTTTCAGGTGCAGGCGCTGAAGCACGAAACAGTATCGGTATTATTTTAGTGGCGGGTATGTTTATTGGTACTATCTTCACGCTATTTATTTTACCGAGTTTCTATTTGTTATTAGCCGAAAAAAGGAACAAGGCGACTGATCAAATAACAAACGAAAAAAAAGATAAACTAGCTGACGAAAGACTAGACATTGCATAGGGGGGTATGTAACTTAAAGTCTACTCTAAGTATTTATAACTAAACAAGTGTTGTGGTGATTAATGATGAAGGATCAAACTAGTTCCAGTTGTTGCATGGATTCAGTATAAATTTTTTATTTAAAGTTACTTCTAAAAGCGCTCATAAAGTTGGATAGGGAGAGTGTTATAAAGGGCTTAATATTATAAGGTTGTTATTTAAAGTATATACAATAACAACCTTATATTTTCACTTAAAAATGAATACTATTTTCTAACGAGCTAATTCTTGCTAACGATAAAGTATCGATATTTTTTTCTGCAAATAATGCTGCACCCGCTTGAAAGGATTTTTCAAATAAAATACCATCACCGACTAATTTAGCGTTAGCCTGTTCAATAATGTCTTGTGTAACAAGAACCGCATTAACATGTGCAAGCACATCATCAACAAATAAAACGTTATCACCTTCATTGATATGTAAGCAACTATAGTTTAATTCGTAATTCGTAATTCGTAATTCGTAATTTTAGTAAAGCTATGCACTGATGCTGTTAATAAATATTCTGGATCTAAAATACTACGTTTTTTCTTCCTGACTACTAATGGTACATTAACTTTAAAGCCACCAATGTTGAAATCGCGATACCATCACTTTCAATGGTCACAATACGGTCTAGTTTAGATTGGGCAAAGTTTGTAGCAAGTTGTTGCGCACACCAATCTAATAATTG
>JBALXF010000031.1:0-12964 GCA_036961085.1 Psychromonas sp. | reverse complement strand
TTTCGATGGTTGTAACGTAGAACTGCCATGGTTTGTTAAAAACCGAGCTTGAGCCCTGTAGGGCAAGGAAACTTGCTGACTTTGCATCTTGAAGTATCATCGGTATAAAGTAACGATTCCAGAATACACTGCACCAGTTCCCGCTACACTGCACAATACCAGCGACATTCGACGCACCATTTGCTGCGATATACGATCCACAACTAACATTGCGACGCGGTAACCTAAATAACTAGCCGGTATTAAAGGCAAAGACAGATAAACATGCGCCATACTCATGTAACCGATTGGTATTTGGATGAGTAAAGACATAGTACAACTTGCAACAAAAAAGGCGGCTAGATTTGCTCGGATCAAGTGTGCTTGTTGGTGCTGTAATAATAGTGCCATTGGTGGCCCCCCTATGCCTGAACTTGTACCTAAAAATCCAGAAAGAAAACCAGCAAACATTAATCGATTAGGGGTTGGGTGTATTTTAACCGGTAATAAACTGACCACTACCGCCATTAATACAACAATACCTAAAAGCAGTGACAATTGGGCAACATCAATATAATAAAGTAATGCGGCACCTGCAATAGTACCTGGTATACGACCAATAACAGCATGTTTTAACCCGCCAATGGAAATTGTCATACGGTATTTGAAGGTATTAATTAACGCGAGAAATAGGCCAACGATGAGTATAGGCCCGGGAATATACTCGGGCGATAACAATATTAATAAAGGCGAGGCGACAACTGCCAGGCCAAAACCAGTTGCACTTTGAACAAAGGCGCCGATAAAGATTAATAGCATAGCAATAATTAATTCAGTTTCCATTTCGATCCAATATTTATAAAAAGTAGTGTGCGACAGTGATAGAAAGCATGAAGATAGCACTAATTAAAAGCTGATAATATTGAAACAGTGATATTATTTTAACTGCTTGTATCGATTCCTTTGTGAGATCAAGCAATAATTTACTCGTTATATGCCCGTTACCATTTAAGCTGCAAAAATCAGCAATTTTTTGAGTTGAACAGCATCTATGTGTGAAGGTGAAAATCTAACCGGTGAATTCAATATTTCTCAACAACTAAGACACTTTCCTCCCGGCTTGCAAAGTGTTTCACTAGCCCGTTCCTTATAAAACTATGGCAATACGGCGCTGCAGTATCTGATGCTTCAAGGTGCAAAATCAGCAAGGTAAGTTATGCCTTGCAATGGTGGCCAAGCACATGCCTGACGAAGCAACTTGATGTTAAATGGGGATAGTCGTTTTAATACTACGTATAACCTGTACTTCGGTCTGCGGATGTTAAAATTAATTGCCGATGAATTTGTGCTTATTTTTCAACGATAACAAATGGGTATACATCTCTGAATGGCGTTAGCCAGTCGTGCAACGATGGAGCACATGGATACATTTCATATATAAGCCTAAATATCGACGACTTGAGTAGTTATAAAAAGAGTTTAAGTTCTGCCTGTATTTTTCGTAAGTTGTGCTTTTAATAATTAATGCCTCATTTTTTAATGCAATTTTAATGTCTAACACCATGCTAATCATAACTATATTGAACACGAAAGCGTGATCCTGCGTCATATATTAGACATAAGATAAATTAATTTTCCACTTGCCTCGCACAAGTGTTTCTCATTTGTTAGTTTAATGCTGTGAACTCACGAATTAACAATACTAAAGTATGCAAATGAGTGAAGCACAATTTTTGATTTACGATGATAACGAATCAGTCGGTGTTGTTATGGCAACAACCGCTCAATCTTAATTAATACTAAAAGAGTACTGACTATGAATTCAAATCAATCTTCACCGAGTAAAGCTTGCGCCGCATAAAGAAGTGCAGTTTTATCAAGAAAAATGTTTATTAGATTTTCAATAACTTTTTCTGAGTATTTTTTCTCAATGTTTTACTCAGCATGTTATCAGTCAGGTTCGCAATCGGCATCCGTTAATCAGGCGTACTGGTTGAATGTACCCGGACTGTTCGGCACTGCTTTACTCACTATTATTTTATGTAGCATAACCAAACCGTGGAAACTATAGACGCTGAGATGGACGAACTGCAATAAGTCTAAGGCAGGACCTTAATATCAACATTATTTAAATAATATTTAGCAATTACTAAGCTCACAACAGTATTAAAAAAGACCTACCGTAGCACTATCATCTTAGAGGAGAACAAAATGGATGATGTAACCATTTCTATAGCAGATACGTTTGATCTTATTGTCAATATTCTGGTACGCAACAATACTAGCCAGGTTAATGCAAGGCATGTGGCCAAGGCGCTTGTATCTGCGGAAATGTCCGGTCAGCGAGGCCATGGATTGTCGCGGGTACCGTCTTATGCTGCACAATCTGCATCCGGAAAAGTAGATGGTCATGCGACCCCAATTGTTGTAGACAAAAAAAATGCGGCTGTTCGCATTGATGCAGTCAATGGCTTTGCTTATCCAGCCATGAATCTCGCGGTTACTGAACTAACGGCACTTGCCAATGGTGCTGGTATCGCTGTTGCGACGGTGTTTCGGTCTCATCATTTTGGTCAAGCGGGGTATCATGTTGAGCGTTTGGCCAAGAATGGTTTGGTAGGGTTGGTATTTGGCAATAGCCCGCAGGCTATTGCACCTTGGGGTGGTAGCAGCGGAATTTTCGGTACCAATCCCATAGCGTTTGCAGCGCCTCGTGCTAATAATGTTCCATTGCTAATTGACATGAGTTTGAGCAAAGTTGCCAGAGGTAAAGTGATGCTGGCTCAACAAAAAGGAGAGCCTATCCCCGAAGGCTGGGCGCTTGATAGTAGCGGTCATTCTACTACCGACCCAGATGCTGCGTTGAATGGGACTATGTTACCGATGGGAGACGCCAAAGGAGCTGCATTGGTTATGATGGTTGAAATTTTGGCTGCAGGCCTGAGTGGCGCACATTTTGGCTATGAGGCAACATCATTCTTTACTGCAAAAGGTCGAAGTCCAGGTGTTGGCCAACTAATGCTGGCTTTTAACCCTGAGTTTCTCTCCGGCGGAAGTTTTTCTCAACGATTAGAAGAGATGATCTCGGAAATTCTGACTCAGCAAGGTGTTCGTCTGCCAGGCACACAGAGGACCGAACTTCATGAAAAAGCGCAAAGAGAAGGTCTGAGCATATCTGGTCAATTGATGGGCGATCTAAATAAACTAAATCACGATTAGTGTACTTCACGCAGACTGACACTACCAGTGTCATAGCATCAAAACGAAAAATTACTGCCCCTAATTCGTTTGGAACTCCATCCAGTATTAGTAGCCCATTCACCTTTCGTATTGAAGAGGTCTCTGATTATGAAAAACATCAAAATAATCAAGCCTTCAGGCAAGCGAGATTTCATTCTGTATTTTTCGTAAGTTAAGCTTTTAAGAATTAGCCCATCATTTTTTATTGCAATTTTAATGACTAAATCCATTAATATTCATAACGATAATAAATCCAAAAGTGTGATCTTGTATCTTATATAAGACATAAGATAAATTAAGCCTTGCATAGATGTTACTCATTTGTTAACTTTATGTTACGCAGTACATAAATCAACCATACTGAGGTATGCAAATGAGTGATGCACAATTTTTGATTTACGATGATAACGATTCAGTCGGTGTTGTTGTGGTAACAACAACTCAATCTTAATTAATACTATCAGGAGTGCAGACTATGAATTCAAATCAATCTTCAACTAGTAAAGCTTGCGCTGCAAAAAATAGCGAAGTTTCATCAGGGAAAATGTTTATCTACCTCTCAATTACTTTTTTCTGTTTATATCTCCTCAATATTTTACTCGGCATGTTATCGGTTAGATACGCACTTGATGTTTGGGTTAAGTACAGCTTTTTTGGCGTACTGGGTGAGTGCGCCCTGCTGTTCGGCGCTGTTTTATTCGCCGTTATTTTTCTGCTGCTTAACGAACCCGTCGAAAGTTTAGACGCTAAGGATGAGATAGACGAAGGGCACGAAATCTAAAGCCAGACCCTAACATCAATATTATTTAAAAAATATTTAGCAATTACAAGGCATCACAATAGTATTAAAAACGACCAATCGTAGCACTGGTTATTTAAATCAGTACTGAAACCATTAAAACGATACATTGGAGAATTGAAATGAATGCAAATAAACATGAAGACAATATCGAATCCGTTGAACGCCGCAAGTTTTTTGAAACAGCAGGCAAAGTTGGTTTCACAGCAGCGGCTATGGTTGGTGCAGCAGGAATGTTGATGTCGCCACAGGCCAGTGCAGCCATCTCCAATGAAGAGCAAAAAAGGAAGAAAGCGGCCAAATATACTATGACTATC
Source organism: Psychromonas sp. (assembly GCA_036961085.1). Classification (GTDB taxonomy): domain Bacteria; phylum Pseudomonadota; class Gammaproteobacteria; order Enterobacterales; family Psychromonadaceae; genus Psychromonas. Next base: position 8,629 of record JBALXF010000031.1, on the reverse strand, counting down.
GCCACGGCTTATATTTTAGGCGCATCGCGCGGTTATCCAATCATGCAGTTAGACTTTAAAGAGAATATTCAGAACTTCACTAACGGGCAAGTTTACGTAAAACTTGCCCCAGGTGGACAACTCGGTGCAGGCGGTGCTTTAGCGCAGAAAGTTCAGCAGGGTACGATTCAGGCTGCCCAACATTCACTTTCCAACTTTTCCTCTTTTGCTCCCGTTGTTGACTTGATCAATATTCCTTTCTGGTGTGGTGAAAACCAAAAGTTTATTAATCTGGTCAACTCTGAAACCTGGCGCTCAGAAGTGAATCCTAAACTTGAAGCGCGTGGATTTAAAGCACTTTGGTATGTCTGTATAGACCCTCGCGTTGTCGCGCTTCGTAAAGGTCGAGATGAAATAATCAAAACACCGGATCAGATGGACGGCATTAAATTTCGTGTGCCAGGTTCTAAAATCCTGCAGCAATTTTATCGGTTACTTGGTGCAAACCCGACTCCTATTGCCTGGGGAGAAACACCTTCAGCGATCAAACAGGGTGTTGCTGATGCTTTGGATCCTAGTGTTGAAGCACTTAATATATTCGGCTTTAAAGACGTACTTTCTTCGGTTACTTTCATCCGTTCTGTGCCCGATGCACAAGTCTTTTCATGTAACTTAAAATGGTTTAACAGCCTTCCTGAAGATGTACAGCAGGGAATTGAAATGGCCAGTGAAGTTACCTCCCACCAAAATTTAGCTAAAGTACCGGCTGCACGTGCTTACGCGATGTCTGAGCTTAAGAAAAATGATGTAAAATTTTATTCTCCAAACGAAGAAGAGATGAAATTATGGCATGAAAAAGCCGGTCATCAGCTGCCAGTTTGGGATGAAACAAAAATCGAACTTGCCGGTTCATTGGAAACCTTCAATAAGTTACTAGAGGCGGCTAATACGAAGGGCAAGTATTACGTTCACGACGTTTAATTCAGGCATCCGTCAATCACAGTAAAACGTAATATATAGGTCATTAAAAGATTGTATTAATGACCCTTCAATCCCTCCTAACTTCAATAAATGAACAGGACTGTTGATTGTTATGAAAAAATATTTTTCAAGTATAGACAATAATCTTGAGCGCTGGCTCTCCCTTGTCTTCTATATGATGATCGCCGTGACGATTATTACAGAAGTAATCCGCCGCTTTGTGTTTAGTTACTCTTCTATCTGGGGAGAAGAGGTAGCACGTTACAGTTTTATCTATATGGCCTGGCTCGGCGCTTCTTTAGGCGTTAAAAACCGAGCCCATATACGCATAGATATTATTCTCAATTTTCTGCCTAACCGTGGTCAGTCTATTGTTTATCTATTCTCAGATTTCCTGACAATTATTTTAGCCGTTATTGCTTTATATTTTTCCATGGGCTCAGTGTTAACCTCAATTGAGTTCGGATCTGTAACGCACGGGTTAAGGATAGGTCAATATTGGTTTTTAATGGCCGTTCCTATCGGGTTCACGTTAATAATTATTCGACTGCTGCAGTCAATGACCCGTGATTTTAGAGATTTATGCACCGGGAATAAACCCTTTTCAGGAAACAGTCTAATCGACTAAGCGAGCTACCTATGGAAAACTATTACTTACTAGATCAGACAGGAGCAGCTAATTACGGTTCAGATGTCTATCTGCCGGTGATCGCCATGATGATCATGATCGGTCTTGGTGTGCCTATTTGGGTCGTGCTGGGACTCGGTTCAATTGCTATGCTGGTGATGACCGAAGTACTACCGCTCTCTTTGTTGGGTGAATCTCTTTTTGACGGTATTGATGCCTTCGCACTGATTGCGATTCCACTGTTTATACTTACTGGCGATGTACTGGTCAGAACTGGGCTATCCAACAAACTGCTCGATGTTGCTGAAGCAACAACAGGTAGTGCCCGCTCAGGTCTAGGCAGCTCGACTGTACTAGCCTGTGGATTTTTCGCTTGTATTTCAGGTTCAGATGCTGCTGGAGCAGCTGCTGTCAGCCGCATGACCATTCACAGGCTTGTAGACCGCGGATATCCAAAAGCCTATGCCTGCGCACTAGTAGCAGCTGGTTCTTGTACCGGAATTCTTATCCCGCCGTCTATTGCCTACATTGTTATAGGTTTGATTCTAGGTATTTCTGCTTCAACGCTATTTATAGCAGCTGCCATTCCCGGTGTGATGATATTGCTTTCAATCATGGCCACTAATGCGGTAGTAAATAGAATCTGCGGTTATGAAAACTCGCGAGTAGGATTTTCGTTTAAACGCTGGACTGCGGCCATTTACGACGGACGTTATGCCTTGATGATTCCGTTTATTATTCTAGGCGGTATCTATTCAGGTATTTTCACTCCCACAGAAGCGGCAGCTGTTGCTGTCTTTGTCGGTGTCTGTATCGGTATATGGCAAGGCACCCTGACCTGGCGCGATTTTCCAAAAATGTTATACAGTTCAGCGAAAGTAAACGGCATAATTTTACCGATAATTGCGATGTCGCTACCGTTAGCTCAAACATTAGCAGTACTAGAAATTCCGCAAACCTTTGTCGGTGAGATGACGGCTCTGACAGATGACCCTTTTTATATCATATTGATAATGATAGGTATTTTAATTATTGCTGGATGTATAATGGAAACGACACCCAATATAGTGGTCCTTTCTCCCATTTTGCTTCCTCTTGCTCAGTCAATCGGTATGAATGATATCCAGTTCTGCATCATGATGGTTTCAGCATTAGGAGTCGGTTTTATTACCCCGCCTTTAGGGTTAAATCTATTCGTAGTTTCAGGTGTCACCAACACGCCTGTGATGAGTGTCGCCAAGCACGCATTCCCCTATGTATTCACTATGTTGGCCATCGTCTTGATGATCGCTTTCATTCCTGAATTATCACTTTGGGCACTAACCCCTTAACTTTACAACCAATTTAGACTTGTTTTAACTATGATGTAGCATTATTTGCAGGACAGGTGCTACCTAATTATTACGTATTTAAGATACTACTTGAGGAAAAATAATGACTATTAAATATTTAAAAAAAGCAACCAAAACCGCGGCCACAGGTGAAGACAATGTCGGTGCTATTGTCACTGATATGTTAAGTAAAATTGAAACTGGTGGCGAGCAACAAGTAAAAGATTATTCCTTGCAGCTGGATAAATGGGACGGAGATATTTTAGTATCAGAAGCAGCAATTGCAGAAGCTTCAGCACAGCTATCACAAGAAGTGAAAGATGATATTCAGTTTGCTTACGACCGAGTTAAAAGTTTTGCACAATCGCAACTTAATTCATTCACTGAATTTGAAGTTGAACTGTCACCGGGCCTCTTTGCAGGGCAGAAACTTATTCCCGTTAATACTGCCGGCTGTTACGTTCCCGGCGGACGCTACTCTCATGTTGCTTCAGCGATAATGAGTATCACCACCGCTAAGGTAGCTGGTGTTAAAAATGTAGTAGCTTGTTCACCTGCCAGACCCGGCGTTGGTGTCAATCCTGCTATTTTATATACAATGAAACTCTGCGGCGCTGATCATATTCTTGCGCTTGGCGGCGTACAGGCGATTGCTTCTATGGCAAACGGGTTGTTCAGCGGCAATGCGGCGGACATTTTAGTGGGCCCCGGTAATCGGTTTGTTGCTGAATCTAAACGTCAGTTATTCGGACAAGTTGGTATCGATATGTTTGCCGGTCCTTCAGAAATTGCAGTAATAGCTGATCACACAGCTGATCCTGAAATTGTCGCCGTCGATTTAGTCGGTCAGGCAGAACATGGTTTTGATACACCGGCTTGGTTATTTACTACAAGCCGTGAAGTTGCAGAGCAGGTAATTAAACGCATGCCGGAATTAATCGCTGAACTTCCTGATACAGCAAGAGAAGCAGCCGAGGTTTCCTGGAGAGATTACGGCGAAGTTATCCTTTGTGATACACGCGAAGAGATGGCTGAAGTTAGTGATCAATATGCTTCTGAACACTTAGAAGTACAAACTGAAGATGACGATTGGTATCTAGCTAATCTTACCAATTACGGTTCACTGTTTTTGGGTGAAGAATCGACTGTTGCCTTTGGTGATAAATGCTCAGGACCGAACCATATACTGCCGACTAAAGGGGCTGGACGTTATACTGGTGGTTTATCTGTTAGTAAATTTATCAAAATTTGTTCTTATCAACGACTCAGTAAAGAAGCGAATCGCGAAGTCGCGGCAGTAACAGCTCGAATCTCTCGTATAGAAGGGATGGAAGCCCATGCACGAAGTGGGGATGCACGCTTAGCTAAATACTTCCCAGAAGAAACGTTTAAATTGGAACATTAATTTATGACAGACTATAAGACTGATTTTTCAATCGGGAAGCAAACAGCTTTTGTGACTGGAGGCGGATCTGGTATCGGCCGCCAGTTAGCTTGTGTCTTAGCAGCCGCAGGCGCCAAGGTGGTTATCACTGGGCGCAGAGAAAATGCACTGCAGTCAACTGTTGAACACATTCAATCTGCCGGAGGTACGGCAGCCGCTGTGGTCAGTGACTTGTCGGATTTTTCTGAACTTGAAAATAATTGCCGGCGTTTTTGTGAGCCTTACGGTTCGCCGGATATACTGGTTAATGCAGCTGGCGTTAACTTACGCCAGCCGACTGATGAGATTACTGAACGATATTGGGACATGACCTTAGATATCAACCTAAAAGCCCCCTTTTTTATTGCGCGTAATTTAATACCAGCAATGAAAGAAAAGGGTTATGGGAAGATTATCAATATAGCTTCACTGCAGAGTGAGCGTGCATTTGCCAACAGCTTGCCCTACGGCGCTTCTAAAGGAGGCATCATGCAGATGACACGGGCTATGGCGGAGGCCTGGTCGCAATTTGGTATCAACTGCAATGCTATAGCCCCGGGTTTTTTCCCTACGGAATTAACAGAGGCTGTTTTTACAGATAAACAAAAAGTTGCTTCTTTAGCGGCGCAGACAGCCATGGGTAGGAATGGGCGATTAAGTGATCTTAACGGACCCTTTCTTTTCCTGGCATCTGATGCATCAAACTTCGTCACAGGTCAAACGTTATACGTAGACGGCGGTTTTTCCGCAAAATAATCATTTATTCTAAGGCAAAATATAATGAAAGCATTAGTGTATACAGATAAAGAAACAATTATTTTTCGTGATGAACCCAAACCGGTTCCCGCTGAAAATGAAGCATTAGTCAAAATAACCTCAGTGGGCATTTGTGGCTCAGATATGCATGCTTATCATGGACATGATCCGCGTCGAGTACCACCGTTAATTCTTGGTCATGAAGCCTGCGGTATCGTAGAAAGTGGTCAATTTAAAGGGCAAAGAGTGGTGCTTAATCCGCTGCTCAGCTGCGGAAAATGTCATGACTGTTTAACTGGTAGAGCGAATTTATGCGTATCGCGCACCGCTATAGGTCTAAAACGACCTGGCGCATTTGCTCAGTACACGACCATTCCTGAAAGTAATTTAATAGTGATACCTGAAGATATGCCAACTGAGTTTGCTGCCTTAGCCGAACCAGCAGCTACCGCTGTGCATGCTGTTGCGCTTGCCGAAAAAGCAGTGCATCGTCCTTTGAGCGAAAATCGAGTGTTAGTTATCGGTGCTGGCTCAATCGGTTTGTTGTGCGCGCTTTTATTAAAAAATAAAGGCTGCAGAAACATCGTATTAAGTGACACCAATTCACTGCGCTTAGATACAGCTGTTAAAGCAGGTATTAACAACACCCATAATCCAGTCTCAAATGAAACGCTTGGTGAAAATAATTTTGACCTAGTTATCGATGCCGTTGGCTGCGCTCCTACGAGAAACACAGCGGTGCAGGCCGTTTCGCAAGGGGGAGTGATCCTGCATGTAGGTCTGCAGGATTCACTCGGCACATTTGATGTACGTAAAGTGACGCTGCAGGAAATCACTTTTATCGGTGCATTTTCCTATACACAAACAGATATTATAGCCGCTGTTGATGCTTTATATAGCGGTGCATTAGGTGATTTAAACTGGATAGAACATAGAAACCTAAGCGAAGGAGCAGCAGCCTTTGATGATTTGAATAATGGCCGCACAGCTGCCGCAAAAATTATTCTCAATTGTGAGGCTGCGGATTGACAAAGCCTGTAGATACCAAATGCACTAATTAAGTGATCTGGTATTACGCAGAATAATTGAATTAGCTTAAGGCGAGAATTAACCTATTGAGAGATTAAGCTAATTCTCTCTCGGTAGAATTAACTTTAAGACTTTAATGGTTGTTGCCTTAATAAAATTCACAACGCTGAGAGGTTCGTTTAAACAGCGTCAATTACCTAAAGAAATGATATACTTAACAGGTTAGCTTACGATAACTCTTGTGCAGATATCGTATTTTTCTCACAATAAGTCTGATTACTGAAAATAACAGCCAACTCTTTCTTTACTATAAAGCAAATATATGTGTAAATTATGAGTACTGTTTAATGACCAGATTTATATAAATCATGAGTACTGTCTAATGACCAGACCGACACAATTCTTACCCTTGTATATACAGGTTAAAAATCTACTAATACAACGTTTAATTGATAAGGAGTGGACGCCTGGTATGCCACTGCCCAGTGAACCTCAGTTAGCAGCAGAGCTGAAAGTCAGCCAGGGAACAGTGCGTAAAGCACTGGATGAGATGACCGCTGAGAAGCTGGTGATACGTCGTCAGGGCAAAGGCACTTATGTCGCGGAACATAACCAGGAACATACTTTATATCATTTCTTTCGACTTAGAGATGCAAAGGACCAACCCCACCAACCGCATAGCACTATTTTGAGTATTGCACAGAAAAACGCCACGGCCCTCGAGTCGGAAGCACTTGAACTGCATGATAATGAACAAGTGATCTGCATCGACAGAACCCGTGCCTTGGCAGGGAAAGTGATTATAAATGAGACCATAATACTGCCTGCACGACTGTTCTCCAATCTTACCCTTGATAGTGAATTACCTAATACCCTGTACGGCTTTTATCAGCGCGAGTTTGGTTTGTCGGTGGTTAAGGTGTCGGAAAAACTGACGGCTGTACTGGCGGATGAACATGATCAACAACGTTTAGACATAACAGCCGGTACGCCGATTTTAAGAGCACAGCGCACTGCTTATACATTAGACGGTACACCGGTCGAACTGCGTATTACCCGTAGTCTTACTGAAGACCACTACTACTTTAACGAACTAAACTAATAAAAAACATTATGTACTCTGTTCAGTCCGGCAAAATCACAAATAATATACGGCGAAGACACGAGGTGAAAAAGCAAATAAATACTCGATTTAGCGTTTCAATTTAATTATATTTAGTATTAATAAATTGAATTTAACCTGAGATCGGTTTAATTTTCATCAATGATGGTCTTAAATTAATTTAAGTTCGTCATCTGCAATTAGATTTTTTGGTTTCATCTTTTTTAACAATATGCAACCTAACCTAACATCACGTTGATCAGAAAAGCATTTGAACTTCTATGTCTGCTATGGTCAATTTGAGAGATGTTTTTAAGTTGTTCATTAATCGTCTCAATGATATAGCACTTAGATAACATGCACTATCAAATGCAGATATAACTTTAGACTTCATAAATAGTCTCCACTAAAAGTTTAAATAGGCTTAGGTTCAAAAGGTTACTTTTGTTTCTATTACATTTCTCTTTATTCTAGGGGACGGTTTTCCATCAATTAATAAGGTATTCTATTTTTATTGACCATACCAACCTAGCAATCTAATAGTAAAAAAGTATTAAACACAGATGTTTGTGCAGGAGAATAAAAATGTCTAATAAGTTCTTTTGTTATCGAAAAATAATGAGATATAGATCCTGTATCAAATTGATATATTTGGGTAAAGGGCTTTTACTCTTGTTATAATATGGATGTGCAGATAACTGTCGTTAGGTCTGAAATAGAGCAAGGTTCGGCTTCTCTGAAGCGGCCTGCACAAATCTATTCTGAATTGAGGTGTAATTAATGTATAAGAATATTCTTGTTCCAATTTCCTTTGACGCCGAACGAAACATCTCGGTACCGTTGAAGCTGGCTAAATTGTTTGCAAAGTCTGAAGCTACAGTGACCCTGTTACATGTTGTAGAGCCAATTCCGTCTTTCGTACGCAACTATATACCTGATGATGAGCTGATAAAACAGCGCAAGGCAATTAAGAGCGAGATCGACAAATTGACCGCCACACTAACAAATACCAAAGGCTTGGTGATTGAAGGTCACGCAGGCCGTACGATTCTAGATTGGGCCAAAACTAATAAGCCCGACTTAATCATACTATCATCACGCCGCCCAAAGATGCCTGATTTATTGCTAGGCTCTACAGCCAGTCATGTGGTGCGATACGCGACCTGTTCAGTGCACGTTGTCCGTTAGCCCTCGTCAACTGGGGGGAAGTTTTTTAAGTTGTGACAAAGCTGTAATATATGGTCAAGCTAACTATTACTTCTTTTATCAAATTTACGGTCTGATGTCATTATTATATTATGAGATATTATACCTAGATAAATAGCATTGACAGATTTAAAGTAATGCAAATTAAGCATTGTCTATTTTTTTGATCTCTCCAGAGAGGTTGAACGTTGTCG
>JBALXF010000319.1:0-4170 GCA_036961085.1 Psychromonas sp. | reverse complement strand
CCACTAGCAACAGTCAACTGCCCACCAATTAATTTTAATAATGTCGTTTTCCCGATACCGCTTGGTCCTAATATTGCGGTTATTTTTCCACGTTCAAACTCAAAACATAAATCATCAAATAGCAATCTCTCACTCCTTGAGAAACAAAGATTATTTATGGCAAGGTGGCATGAGTCTTTCATCAATTACGATACTCGATAATATAAAATGAATTAATAGTGTAAGATGGTGATGATTTTTATACAAATATTTAACGTGACAGTGATATTAGATTTAAAATAAAAAATTGCTTAACTACTAATACATTAAAGCCTTCTACGCCCTATACTTCTGTTCAATATTCATAAAAATTCAATTTAAGCTATCTCAATATACGAGTGAACTGGGGATTTAGATGTAAAATTGACAAAATTTACCCATAATTAGCATAGTCTTAGCCCGACAATTAATGATTACTCGCGTTAGCGCTTTCATTTTGTTATTTTATTCATTGCTAATATAAGTATTTAATTACTCGCACATAATAATAATTAATAGAGAACTCTATGGTCACAACACCCTATGGCAGAATTAGTCTTGAAAACTATCAACGCGCATCAAAAATAAAATTACTCATCTGCGATGTTGACGGCGTCTTTTCTGATGGACGTATCTATTTAGGCAATCAAGGTGAAGAATTAAAGGCATTTCATACAAAAGATGGTTTTGGTATGAAAGCAATCATGAATATTGGTATTAATATAGCAATTATTACTGGTCGTGAATCTGCAATAGTTGAAAATAGAATGAAGGCACTGGGTGTCCCTTATATATTTCAGGGTAAAGAAGATAAATTATCGGTTTATCAATCATTATTAAAAACGCTAAACTTAAGCCCTCAAGAAACGGCATATATCGGTGATGATGTAGTGGATTTACCGGTGATGGTTGACTGTGGATTAGGCGTTGCCGTTAATGATGCTCACCCTTTAGTATTAAATGGTGCAGACTTGATAACCCACACTAAAGGTGGATTTGGTGCTGTTCGTGAAATTTGTGACTTATTTTTACAATCTCATAACCAATTGAATATAACGCAGGGTAAGAGTGAATAAATGAATAAACGTCAAAGCATTCCTTTTATAGCTTTATTGATCGCTTTTTTAGTTTGGTCTTTTTTTAAAAAAGATCCCATTATTCCTGAGCTGCCTGAACATCACCCCAGCTATATTGCCTCAAATGTAAAAAGTAAACATTTTGATGAACAAGGGATACTTGATTATCAAATTTTTTCTGAGCAAGCCACTAGCTTTTCAGAAGATGATATAACCACCTTTAAAAGCCCTAAAGCGATATTATATATCCAGAATAAAGATACAAATACAACGACTACTTGGCAAATATCTAGCAAGGACGGCATACTTCACCAACAAGACAAGTTAGTGTTAACAACCGATGTTTTAGTTGAAAACCTATCACTTGATCAGTTAGTACAAACAATGGAAACCGAAGAGTTAACTTTGTTTATAGATGAAAAAGAGATCGTTAGTGATATTTTTGTGTCCTGGAAAGGGCCACAAGGCGAGCAACAAGGTGTTGGAATGTGGTCGTCATTAATTAGCGAAGAATTAAAAATGAAAGATAAAATTAAAGCGGTGTATCTAAATGAAAATAAATAAAATCGGTCTAGCATTCAGCACGTTACTCTTTTCAATGTCGACTTTTGCACTTGAATCTGATTTCTCTCAACCAATTCACGTAAGCTCAGTGAGCCAGCATGCAAAAATGAAAGACAATATTGTTGTGTTTCAGGATGATGTTTTACTCACCCAAGGCACAATCAAATTAACGGGTGATAAGTTAACCGTATTACGAGGGACTGAGCCCAATCACGAAATAATGATAGTGGACGGTAAATTAGCTACGTTTTATCAAACTCAAGATGATGGCAAACCATTTGATGCGGAAGCCAATAATATTCACTATGATGTTGCTAAATCAAAGATAATTCTTACTGGTAATGCCCAAGTCAAACAATTAGATAGTCAAATAAATGGCTCTAAAATCATTTACTTTCTTGAATCGGAAGAGTTAATTGTAACCACAGAGTTAGGTGAAAAAGAGCGAGTTAAAACGGTATTTTTACCTGCTCAATTTGAAAAAGATAAAACTGACACTAAAAAAACAACCACTAAAAAAGAAGAATAAAAATGGCTGAATTAATCGCAAATGGTTTAGTGAAGAGTTACAAAGGCAGAACTGTTGTAAATGGAGTCGGTTTAACCGTGAGAACAGGTGAGATTGTTGGTCTACTTGGTCCAAATGGTGCGGGTAAAACAACCTCATTTTATATGGTAGTGGGTTTAGTCAAACAAGATGAAGGCACCATTGTTATCGATGATGAGGATATATCTCATCATCCAATGCATGTGCGAGCACAAAAAGGCATTGGTTATCTGCCTCAAGAAGCATCTATTTTCCGTCGTTTGACTGTAACTGAAAATATTATGGGAATTTTACAGACGCGAAAAGAGCTCAGCCAAAAACAGCGAGATGAAAAATTAAACACCCTATTAGAAGAGTTTCATATTACCCATATTCGTAATAATAAAGGGATGAGTCTTTCGGGTGGAGAGCGCAGACGTGTCGAAATAGCACGTGCATTAGCTACAGAGCCGAAATTTATTCTTCTCGATGAACCTTTTGCGGGTGTTGACCCTATTTCAGTAATAGATATTAAAAATATTATTCAACAGCTACGTGACCGTGGATTAGGCGTACTAATTACCGATCATAATGTACGCGAAACGCTTGATGTATGTCAGCATTCATATATCGTTAGCCACGGTGAGATTATTGCCATTGGTACTCAAGACGAAATATTAGCCAACTCGCATGTAAAAGAAGTGTACTTAGGTGAGGCGTTTAAATTATAACACCCTAATAAATCATTAAAATAAAGGGATTTGTTTAGATAATTTGAATGCTATGGCTTATTAGTACGATTACAGAATTTTAGGGGCGAAGGTTTTGATGAAGCAAGGCTTACAGTTAAAAATGGGTCAACATCTTACGATGACCCCTCAATTACAGCAGGCAATCAAATTATTGCAGCTATCAACATTGGATCTACAACAAGAGATACAAAATGTTCTAGATTCAAACCCCCTTTTAGATCAAGAAGATAATAATGGTAGCGAGGATGTAGTAAAAGAGCATGATGCTAGCCAAGTATCGACAACTGAAGCAATCACTAAACAAGAGTTTTCTGAAGATTTACCCGCAGAGCATGACTGGGAAGAGTCCTATGTTCCAGCGACCACTAGTGCACCTTCTTCGAGCTCTACATCCTATGATGGCGAACAGTCAGTTTACCAAGGCGAGTCATCAACATCATTGCAAGACCACCTTGTTTGGCAAATGCAGCTTACGCCCTTTTCCGAAACAGATTTATTAATTGCCACAGCAATAATTGACTCTATTGATGAATCCGGTTATTTGACAACAAGTTGCGAGCTTATTCTAGAAAGTCTAGTTACTGAAATAGATGGTCTAGAATTAGATGAAGTACAAGTCGTATTAAAACGCATACAACATTTTGACCCTGTTGGCGTTGCATCCAGGACAACTAAAGAGTGTCTACAAATTCAATTGCAGCATTTGCCAGAGCAAACTCCATGGCGCACTGAAGCACTAATGGTACTAGAAAAGTATATGGATTTACTGGCAAATCGTGATTACCGTACCTTGTCTAGAAAAAGTAAGTTTAAAGAACCACAGTTAACTCAGATAATGCACTTAATTCAGTCACTAGAGCCTCGTCCAGGTAATCAAGTCGATACCATTCAAGCTCAATACATAGTGCCGGATGTATACGTGAAAAAAATTGCGGGGCAATGGCATGTATCGCTTAATCCTGAATGCGATACTAAGCTATCTATCAATCAAAAATATGCGGACTTATGTAAAGGCAATATTAGCTCCACGGATTCGCAATTTATTAAAGGTCATCTACAAGAGGCAAAATGGTTTATTAAAAGCTTAGAAAGCCGTAACGATACATTATTAAAAGTTTCAAACTGTATCGTACAACAGCAACAAGCATTTTTTGAATATGGCCATGAAGCAATGAAGCCTATGGTATTAAATGATGTAGCACTTGAAGTAGAGATGCATGAGTCAACTATCTCT
>JBALXF010000318.1:0-4175 GCA_036961085.1 Psychromonas sp. | reverse complement strand
GGCGCCACTAAAGCAGACTTTGATTCTGTCGTAGCTATCCACCCTACTGGCTCTGAAGAATTCGTTACCATGAGCTAATCTAGGCTATTGCTTAAGAAACGTTAACAAATCTGCAAAGAGATTCAACACTGGTTATACGGCCTGTATAACCAGTTCTTTTTCTGGGTAAAACTTATGACTCAACTAATACAGTTCAATGGTATTTACAACGAAACTGAATTCAAACCTCTAAATGGTAAAACCATCAAATTTTTATCTAAGCTTTAAAAACCTTAATAACAAAATCACTAAAGATACTGCTCTTTAACTTTAGGAATAGGATGCACTTCAATTAAGGGTTCAGAGTGCCCGCCATGATGAATGATTCTAACATGACTCCTATCTAGTCCTCGCGGCTGAGATACACCACAGGAGTGTGCAATTAAGCCTACACCATAAATCATTTTAGTCGCAAAGTTAGCCACCCTTTCAGCTTTATCCTCAGGTACTAAACCTCGTTGTAAATCCGCTTTATGTGTTGTTATCCCCGTTGGACAAGTATTTTTATTGCATTGCAATGCTTGAATACAACCTAGAGAAAACATAAAACCACGCGCAGAAGTAATAAAATCTGCCCCCATCGCTAATGCCCATGCGACCTTACCTGGGGTGATCAACTTACCAGAGGCAATCACTATGATCCTTTTTTTAAGGCCGTATTCATGCAGTAAATTAACAACCAAAGGTAAACTTTGTTTCAGTGGCATGCCAACATAATCCATTAACGGTTGCGGCGCAGCCCCTGTTCCACCATCAGCACTATCTAAAGTAATAAAATCTGGCGCAGATTTGATACCTCGATTGTGTATTTCAGTAAATAGATCATGAAAAAAATCTATTTGCCCCACTACCATTTTAAAACCAACGGGTTTACCTGTTACTTTCCTAACCCGTTCAATCATATCAAGTAAATCTGAAACCGAACTTATATCTAGATGACCATTAGGGCTAATTGAATCGTGTCCCTCTGGAATACCTCGTATCTTGGCGATTTCTGCCGTTACCTTAATCCCTGGTAATATCCCTCCTTTACCAGGTTTAGCACCTTGGCTCATCTTTATTTCAAACATCCGGACTTGCTCATGGGCGGCCATTTGTTTTAGCTTCTGGTCACAAAGTTCGCCTTTCTCATCGCGAACGCCATATTTAGCTGTGCCTATCTGAAAAACAATGTCACAACCTCCCTCTAGATGATAAGGAGATAAACCTCCCTCTCCCGTATTCATCCAAATACCCGCTTTTTTAGCACCTTTTGATAAAGCTTGAACTGCGGGTTTTGAAATGGCGCCAAAGCTCATACCTGAAATGTTAATAATAGAGTTTGTTGTATAAGGCTTTACGCAAGACTCTTCACCAATAGTCAATGGTTCGGCTGCAACGGCATCCTCATCTAAGGTCGGAAACGGACTATTCAAAAAAATCGCATCGCCCTCGATATCGAGCGAACGGGTTGAACCAAAAGCAATCGTTGTATCCATTTTTTTAGCGGCGCGATATGCCCAGTTGCGTTCCGCGCGATTAAAAGGCATCTCTTCTCTGTCCATCGCAAAAAAGTATTGACGAAAAAATTCACCCATATGCTCAAAAAAATACCGGAAGCGGCCAATTACAGGGTAATTACGACGAATCGTTTGGGAGGTTTGCCTTTTATCAATAATATAAACAATGATGACTATCAGTACACCTATACCAAGTAATGAGATAAAAGTTAATGCCGCCCACTGGATAACAGTTTGGGATATTTGTTGTAATTCAGTCATAAAATCGCCTTTCATTTTATTGAACAATCACAGAATATGATGAGCACGAGTCAGCTACTCAAATTAAGATTTATAGAGAAAGCGTAGAACAGAAAGTTATCAGGCATGCTAGGTTTATTAAAAACAATGCATTTTAAAATGTAGATATTCAGCATTTCTTATCATGAAACGATAGCTAAACTAGATCAAAGATAGCGTTACTAGTGGGGGCTTGGTTTTATCTGAAGAGGGAAGATAGTGAAATTTTTAAAGTAATAATGAAAAAGGTAATAACGATCGATTGCTTATTACCTTTCATTTTTATTTATCAATTAAACAGCAAATGGATATTTAATTGCATCATGATGTTGATAACCGACCACTTCAAAATCATCCATGGTCACCCACGTTTCTAAATCTTGTAAAGATTGAATTTTAGGGTTAATGATTAGTTTTGGTGAAGCAAATGGTTGTCTTTTTAATTGCACATCACGCATCAATTCAAGTTGATCTTCATAGATATGTGCATTTACAATTTTATGATAAGCCGTGCCTGCTTTTTTACCCGTGATTTGCGCCATCAAGGCCAAGAAAGTAAACACTTGTACTTGGTTGAAGTTCAAACCGAGTGGCACGTCACATGAACGTTGGAAACTGGTTAGATGTAAGGTATCACCCACCAGCGAGAAGTTATGAGTATGCATACAAGGGCGAAGACAGCCCATATGAAATTCACCGGGATTATAAAAAGTGATGATTTCAGCGCGATCATCAATGCCATTAGTTAAATCATCTACCACTTTTTGTAGTTGATCAATAACGCCACCATCAGGTTTAGCCCATGAGCGGCCTTGAATACCGTAAACACGCCCCATATCATCTTCACCTTTACGGAAAGGATTATTGAGCCAAGCGTCATTTAAGTTAGCATTAGCATCCCAAGTCTTGGTGCCTAATTTTCTAAAGTCAGAGGCATTATCATAACCTCGGATATACCCTAGAAATTCCGCAATCGCTGATTTATAGAAACTTTTACGCGTGGTGATCATTGGGAACTGATTGTTTTCTACATCATATTCAAGATCAGCATTGATCACTGTTAAACAACGTTTATCAGTGCGTTCATTTTCAATCCAAGTACCTTTTTCAACGATTCGCTGACATAAATCTAAATATTGCTTCATGATTTTACCTAATTAATGCTTGATTATTTTTTAGCTGTTTTTTGCTTAGTTTTGGTTTTTTGTGCTTTTGATTTTTTTACATCGGCAGTTGCCGTCTGTAAAGAAAGCATGCCTTTCGCGCTGTAAGCATAAGCGATTAAGGCTCCGCCTATAATCACCATAGGTATTGAGAGTATCTGCCCCATGGTTAAGCCAAAGCTTAATAGACCAAGGTGAGCGTCTGGTTCACGTGCGAATTCGATAATTATTCTGAATATACCGTAACCCAATAAGAATAATCCCGCCACCGAGCCTGCAGGACGAGGCTTACGAATAAATACAACCAAGATGATAAACAACACAACACCTTCAAGTGCAAATTCATAAAGCTGTGAAGGATGGCGCGGCAATGCCCCTGCATTAGGGAAGATAATACCAAATGGAGAATCCGTTACTCGTCCCCATAATTCGGAATTAATGAAGTTACCAATACGTCCGGCTCCTAAACCAACCGGTAAAAGTGGCACGATAAAATCACCAACAGAAAGAATCGAACGTTGATTCATTTTTGCATACACGATGATTGCAGTTACCACGCCAATGACACCGCCGTGGAATGACATACCGCCTTCCCAAATACGAAATAGGTAAAGTGGGTTATCTAAGAATTGTGGAAACTGGTAGAAGAAAACGTAACCGGCACGTCCACCTAGAATGACACCCATAAAACCATAAAATAGCAGGTCATTCGCTTGATCTCGTGTCCAAACACCATTCGACTTATCGCACTGACGATTGGCCATCCAAAATGCAAACATAAAACCAACTAAGTACATCAACCCGTACCAACGGATATCAAGCGGACCAATGCTAATCGCAATGGGATCAATATTAGGTAAAACAAAATTCGACGTCGACATTTATGCTCTCATTTCAAAATTGCTGTAAAAGAAACAGCATCATAACCCAATCACTTAATTTCAAAAATATCTAATTAAGTCATAGCATCTCATTTAATGGCTTTATCTAGCGTTTTGTATTTTCAATAACGTAAAAATGGGTGACACTGATTACAGGTTCTATACTCATGATACTTCAAGATGCAAAGTCAGCAAGGCAAATTGTGCCTAGATGTTAGGCATAAAATTGAAGTATAGTTATTCTACATAGAGATTTTATAACAAAGCAGATTGGTGCAAGTTGCCTTGCCCTAAGGGGCGCCAGCTCGTAAACC
>JBALXF010000317.1:0-4185 GCA_036961085.1 Psychromonas sp. | reverse complement strand
ATTTATCCCCTATCCTTGGTATAAAACAGCTTAATTATATAATTGCTTGCTTGGCATTAAATAGTTATCTCTCCAGCCATATAATCCACCGCATTTCCGGTAATAATAACTCTGTCATTGACTACTTCACAATAAACAACGCCACTGCGTATAGAAATTTGTCGCGCTTTTAATGTATTTTTATTAAGTACTGATGCCCAATAAGGTGCTAACTCACAATGAGCAGAGCCAGTAATTGGATCTTCATTAACTCTCAATTTAGGAAAGAAACAACGACTGACGAAATCAACATCATCACCTTTTGCAGTAACGACGACGCCCCTTAAATCGATATTTAACCACTTTGAAAGATTAGGGGTTAGATTTTTAACTTCATCCTCACTATTCAAAACAATAATATAATCAAAAGCTTCCATGACTTTTTGGGGTTGAATATTACCTAGGGCTTCAATTAAATCATTAGGTGTATCTGAATTTAACAAAGTAGGCATTGAAGCAGGAAAATCCATACTATAACCTGAATCTGATTTAGTGACGGTTAATAGTCCGCTTTTAGTCTGGAAAACAATGTTTGGTTTCTTATACTGCAAGTGTTCATATAGAACATGTGCACAGGCTAATGTAGCATGACCGCACAGATCCACTTCTTTTAATGGAGTAAACCAACGGAGCTGAATTTGATCACCATCTAAAACGAAAAAAGCAGTTTCAGATAAATTATTTTCTTCCGCTATTTTTTGAAGAAGCTCATCATCAAGCCACTCATTCAATGGACAAACTGCTGCAGGGTTTCCTTCAAAAACTTTTGTTGCAAAAGCATCAACCTGATAAATTTTGAGTTTCATGAAATTCCTTAGCCATGGTATGAATGATAAGTCTATCAAATGAGATGAACTCCCATCACTAAACGGCTTAATTGTGAAATATTGATAGCAATAGCTTTTCAATAAAAGATTAGTCCATATATCCTTAATTGAAACACTTGCTTTGCAACAATTTCACGGATATTGTGAAGCTCTTTTATGGATAACCGAATAAACATCAGTATGAAAATAAAGCTTACATTACCGATAATTCTTGATGGTGGCATGGGTCGAGAACTGCAACGCATTGGCGCACCTTTTCAGCAACCTGAATGGTCAGCGAAAGCTTTAATGACTGCACCACAGTTTGTATCTCAAGTGCATAGTCACTTTTTACAAGCAGGTGCTAATGTTATCACTACTAATACCTACGCATTAGTACCCTTTCATATTGGTGAGCAATGTTTTAATGAGCAAGGTGCTACGCTGATTCAGCTAGCTGCTAAGTTAGCACGCGACTGCATTACTGCTAGTGCGAATAATAGCGGTAACAAGTTGCTGGCGGGTTGTATTCCACCAGTATTAGGCTCTTACCGGCCCGATCTATTTTCTAAAAATACAGCCCAACCATTACTTGAAGCATTGATAATAAATCAACAGGACTATGTGGATATTTGGTTAGCTGAAACAATATCTAGCATCGCTGAAGCAACAATGATCAAAACTCGTACCCTACAAACAGATAAACAAACTTGGATGGCATTTACGATTAAAGATGATTTGAATGAGGAACCAACACTTCGTTCAGGCGAGTCTGTTTATGATGCAGTTAGCCAAATAGCAGGACAAAATGTTACCGCTATTCTTTTTAATTGTAGCCGTGTAGAAGTAATGGAAATAGCACTCATAAAGGCTAAACAAGCGTTATTAGATAAAGGATTAGCAGGACAAGTTCATCTCGGAGTATACGCGAATAATTTCCCACCAATTGGTGATCGTCACGAAGCGAATCAAAGTGAAGGCGTATCGCGTATAAGAGACGATATAACCCCGCAAAAATACAGCGAGTTTGCGTCATCATGGATTAAAGCAGGTGCCTCTATTATCGGCGGATGTTGTGGTATTTCACCACAACATATTCAAAAACTGGCCGAACTTAAAACTAACAATTCGTTTTAGTGTTTGGCTGATAATTTATTTTTAGAATGACAGCTTGCTAGCCTATTGGTGTTAACTTTAGTCATTAAGGTCCAATAAAAAATAAAGCCCAAATTCAGATTTTATGAAGTGGGCTTTTCATTTTCTAACAGAAAAAATCACTCAACTATTTGGCATGTTATTTTTGTTAATTTGTATTTAGCGCTATGTTAAATTTTCATTATTCATTATTCATTATTCATTATTCTTTATTCTTTATTCTTTATTCTTTATTCAATTTTTTATTATTCAACAAGTATACTTTCAGTAACGCCAGCTCGACCTACTTCTTCACTAACATTATGTAATTTTGCTCTAGGTATCACTACACCCAAATAAACCTCTAACCATACAAAATAGTTTTTACCTGATTCAGCGAATAACTCTATGTTACTGGTATTTTCAGCATGTGCTGTGATGCTATGCATCCCTGGTTCGACTGTTTTAACAATGAAAGTGCGTTGCTCAGTATCACCGGCATGCTCACCATCAATATCAACGGACATGGTGGTATTAAAATTTGCGGTTTCATTTCGGTAGATATAAATATGTGCTTTGCCTTGTTCAACTGCAAATGACTTGGCATTGGCATCCTGCTCTTGAGTAGCGGGTTGAACTGCGGTACATGCCGTTGTTAGTGTAATTAGTGCACACAGAGTTAAATATAGAATTTTTTTATACATAGATATTATCCTTATGAAATAGCATTTTTTACATACCAGAGAGCGGTTTCCGAATTTACTTATACAGGGTTAAAGTTTGCTTCTGGCCACAATTCATTTATTTCATCGGCTTGTTGCTGCACACTAAAGTGCTCCCAGACAATCCCATTAACATCGGTGTTTTGACTAAATTCTAGTGCATTTGGATCTTCCCATCCTAAATGACGCAATTCTCCGGGTTTACAGGTTGGATCTTGACGAACAGATAGATTTAATGAATCTGTCCGCCATAAAGCATATTCATTAGAGATAAAAGAGGAAGGCTCTACTCCCAAGCGAATACTGTAATCTTTGATAGTTTCTTCTATATTATTAGTCGCAATTGCAATATGTAATTTTTTCACGATTTGCTCCCTTTCTGTGCATTTTGGTTTTAGTACTTCTATTGCACTCAAAAAACCTGCAACATCAACAATTCAAACTGAAAGACGACAACCGAAGCAATTTTATCTAAGCCACCAGTAATAATTCATTTCCATAGATATGTTTATTTCAGATCATTCAAGGAAATAAACACCTTACTGTCAATAAATATATTCCAGCCAAACGTTAATGTTATTATTAATTAATGGTTGAAACACCCTCTATTTCAGTCACTGTATTCGCATCAGTTCGTTCAATTATTTTCACTATCGCAGATTGAATCGTTTCATCTTCTCGAGCGTCATTTTTGCTGACAAATTTTTGGTCTTGAGGTTTGGCATTCTCTTCCAAAATGAATGAAATAACCACTTCTGTTGCAGAATCTGATGTTTCGCCAAAGTACGCAAGTGAAACCTGAGGGTAGCCATTGAATCCTTTTTTTACTTGCTTTGCGATACGTTTTTTTGCTTTGTCCACATTCATGGTTGGATCCTTGTAGGAGTTAAATAGCAGACACTATAATGCCCTATTTCCACTGTTAATTTTGTTCTGCTTGTTGAATATTCCATTTTATATCATGATTTTATGGATTTCCCCCATACTCAAACGCTTTAGATAATATAAAACAGGTTTCCCTATCATAAAAACAATATAAATAGACTTGGACAATTCGATTGTTCGCTGTATTGGTTTGGTTATAAAGGAATCAGATTTAAGCTCTTTGTGTGTTTTATTTGATAGCTACCAACAAGGATAAATTAGCTAATACCTGCTTGTTTATCCACCAGCGCTATATTAATTCTTCTCCTCACTAGGCTTATTCTTTATCAAAACTATCTACCACGATTGCGCCCATTGATGCGGGCATAGCGATAACTATAATTCGTTTTAATGAAGTAATTGGATCTTCAAATAATGGTAATTTATTAAGGCATAATAAAACTAAAGCCACGACTAACGCAGCCATTAAATAAGCAATGACAATTCTGAAAACAAAAACAATTATTCGAGACCTAATATTTCGTTGGAATACATTTTCGTAAGTAAAGAAGCAAAGAAACGCCACGGATAAACTGAATAACATAAGTAAGTTGGCAAAG
>JBALXF010000316.1:0-4186 GCA_036961085.1 Psychromonas sp. | reverse complement strand
GTGTCGACCATGAAACTGTGCCGATGCGCGTACTGGTTGCTGCATCAAATGAATTACCTGGCGAAGATGCAGGATTAGAAGCACTCTATGATCGCATGTTATTGCGTTTATACTTAGAGCCCATTCAAGATAAAAGAAACTTTAAAGCTATGCTTACTCAAAAGCCGATGAAGAATGTATCTGGCAGTGTCAAAAGAGTAAGCAATGAAGAGTTTGAGTACTGGCAGAAACATATTAATGATGTGACCTTGAGTGAGCATTGTTTTGAATTAATTTATGAACTTAAATTATTTTTAGAGCAGAAAAACACCCGTGGTGAAATGATTGAAGCTCCGATATATGTTTCCGATCGACGTTGGAAAAAATCGATGCGCCTATTACAAGCCTGTGCTTATTTTAATGGTCGAACAGAAGTTTCAGAAACTGATTTGTTTATCCTAAAGGACTGTATTTGGCATGACTTGGCATCTCGAGAAGCCATTAATGAAGCTATTTATAATTTTGCTCGTCATCGCTTTTGTGCTCAACAAGAAGTTACCCAAAAGATACAGAAAATACGCAGTAAATTAACCCAATTAGATAGTGACTTTACAGATCGTTTTGCAACTCGCTTAGTCTCTGAAGTGATGTTGACTAAAATACGTTATAAGTTAGATACTCAGTCGCTACAAGTGGAATCAATCAATGGCTTACCCGGTATGTGTAAGTTGGCAATCATTGGTGAATATGACATTTTAGAAGAAGGCTCTAATGAAAAGGCAAAATGGCTTCATGTCGGTCTTGACGACTTCCAAAAACAAATAAGATCTGGCTCATGCCTGATCCAAGGCTACGTCAATGATCGTGTTAAGAGTGTTTGGTTAAACTTCAGCGTAAATGAACATAAACATCTATTTGTGCATAACTTCGCTAATAAAGCGATTCCGATTGCTATGATAAAGAATAATGCAGTGCTCAATATCCGAGAAAACTGGATCCAACCTTTGCAAGCATCACTTCAAGAAGTTCAGGAAATAGAATCAAACATCACCAAGAATCAACATGACTTTAGTTCGATCAACAAAAACATTTTTGTTGGTCATCAACATATTGAAGATGTTTCGAAAAGTTTAGGTGCGCTCACTATTTCACTTAATCAAGTGAAGTCACATAAAGAATCGCTTGAAACTCGTCTTTATGAAACGGCTAAATTGTTTAAGCAAGAGGTTGTCATTGAGAGCTAAACTTACTTCGCGGGTTGATGATGCATTACTTGATATTTCGCTTAAAGACCGAAGTCAGAATCCGCTACAAAAAAAACATATCGACCAGTGGAAATCAAATATTGTAGCATTATTAGCAGATAGCACTTTACCTCCTGCACTCAGTAATGAAGTTACATTATGTGAAATGACACGTTTGTTAGCAGCTGAAAAATTCCGTAATACGGTTTTTTCACTACTTGATAAGATAAAAGGCCAATCTAGCTTTTATGATCAAGCCTGCGAAATCAACAATCAAAATAGTAATATGACTGATGAGGTTTTTTTAGCTGTTTTTATTGATGCTTGGCAACTCTCGATAGAGCAAGATATTTATCAATTTCAAGCTGTGATCATTGAAGAACAACGAGCAGCCCTTCTTAACGAACTTGCGCAACGCCAAGAAAACCTAGAAAAGTTAAATCAAGTGGTTGATACCGATCTGTTAACCAACGGTGAGCGTCTTTGGGATCTTGCTAAAGGTAAATTAAGCCACCTTGATGTGAGTTTGTTATTGCGCTTTGCCAATAATTTAGCCAAAAACCCAGAGCTTAAATTAATTGCGGAAGATTTAGGACGCATGGCAATTGCCAATGTAAATAAGAAGCAAACACCGATCTGTTATGAAACCTGGGTGCTCGATAATAGTTTCCAAGATAATGTACCCGATGATATGCAAGGCGTAAGTTATAGCAATGAAATATCTAGAATGTTACAGACAGAGGCCGTCAATCTCACCTTCCCTGAATTAGAAGTCATTTTTTATAAACGCTATATTGAAAGACACTTATTATCCTATCAATATCATGGTGCCATAGATCAATATAAAAAAGAGACACACTATAGAGATAGCAATGATGGTGACGAAGAAAATGGCGGACCGTTTATTATTTGTGTGGATAGCTCAACGTCGATGCAAGGGTTCCCAGAGTTAACTGCAAAGTCTATGTGTTATGCATTATCACAAGTGGCTTTTGAACAAAACAGAAAATGTTTTTTGATGATGTTTTCGAATGAAGTTATCACTTTCCCAATTACCAAGTCAACTAGCCTGGACACCATGCTTACCTTCTTATCAGCAAGCTTTAGAGGCGGTACAGATCTTAAACCTGTGATAGAAAAGTCTATCGATTTAATGCAAAGCCAAGAATATAAAAATGCCGATACATTAATCATTTCAGACTTTATTGCGCAAAAATTGCCAAGCCCATTAGTAAAACGTATACGTGAGTTAAAAACAAAAAAGAATCGATTCCATGCTATTTCACTGTCTTCTCAGGGTAACCCAGATCTGATGAGTGTGTTTGATCATGTTTGGCGCTACTCATCAATACTGAAAAAACGATTCACACGAATTCGCTAAGCACCAACACATAAGTGAGCACTTACAATCAAGATAGGCATTTAGCTTCAATAGTCCTACTTTAATGTCAATTTAATAAATGTAGCGAGTGTATCGATAGCTTTTGTTAGGTGTTGCTGATGGCTGAAACCACTTTTTACCCGCGGTTTTAAATCATGATCGCCATCCTCTAGCCATAACCACTGTATCGTTTCTGGTAAACCATAGCCTGCCACTTCCTCTTTTGAACCTAACTTGTCACGATCACCTTGAATAATTAGCGTATCTTGAGTAATTGAGGGGAAATGCTCGGTACGTAATTTTTCTGGTTTACCCGCAGGGTGAAATGGGAATCCCAAACAAGCAATACCTTTAATAGGCGAATCTGTCCCACTTATTAATTCTGCAGCCACTAAGCTTGCCATACGCCCGCCCATCGACTTACCACCAATGACCATAGGACTATCTAATTGTGCAATCACATGATTAAATTGTTCGATTAATTTAGGTGCCCGTTCAGGTGGACGACGACTGCCTGTATCAACACGTATTTGCATATAATTAAAGTTAAAACGTGCAACCCGAATGCCCTGCTCTGCTAAACCTAAAGACACTTTTTCCATAAAATCAGAACTGAGTGGTGCACCCGCACCGTGAGAAAAAACAAACAAAGGGCCATCTTTTGGGCCATTGAAAATAACGTCCATGGAGTTTCAATCTCTTTATTAAATAGGTGGGATGATAGCAAATTATTCCATAAGCTATATTAGAAACTATATTAGAAAATATATTAGAAAATTAATTAGATATTAGCTGAGATGATATACACAGATTCAATATTCAAAAAAAAATGCCCGAATAATTCGGGCATTTTTTAAATCAACATATTGTGACTAGATATTACAGGCCATTATTTTACAAACCGTTATATTACAAACAACTATGTTACAAACCGTAGGTGTAAGGAGCTTGAATACCAAGTGGAATACCAAGTGCCCAATAACCAATTAAGAATATCGTCCAAACTATGGTTAATGCAATTGAGTAAGGCATCATCATTGATGCAAGTGTTCCAATACCCGTGCTCTTAACGTAGCGTTGACAATATACAACTACAAGTGGGAAAAATACCATCAATGGCGATATGATATTAGATACCGAATCACCGACTCGGTATGCAGCTTGTGATAACTCAGGAGAGATATTTACAGTCATTAACATAGGCACTAAAATCGGCCCAATTAATGCCCATTTAGCAGATGCTGAGCCTATTAATAAATTAATAAAAGCAGTTAATAAAATCAAACCAACAATGGTCATCTGTCCCGGCATATCTAAATACTGCAAGAACTGTGCGCCGTATAGCGCCAAAATCACACCGATATTTGATTGACCAAATGCCACCAAAAATTGTGCACAGAAGAAAGCCATAACAATATAGCTACCCATAGTACCCATGGTTTGAGACATTGATTTAATCACATCATCGTTAGTCTTAAAACGACCAGTAAAGCGACCAAATACGACACCAGGGATAATAAACAGAATAAATATTAAAGGTACGATAGATTGCATTAATGGGGCGTCAAATGCAGTCACGTCT
>JBALXF010000315.1:0-4196 GCA_036961085.1 Psychromonas sp. | reverse complement strand
ACTAAATATCATTGGCCCAGATAAGTAGAAAAATAACACCTTTCCTGCCGCTTTATCTAATAAACTACGCTCGCTTTTGGTCAGTGGCACCACGTTTTCATCACCATCACTGATCGCTTTAACTTTTCGAGCCTGCACTTTACTGAGTTTCTCTATGATGATGATATTTGAAATAAACACGCCTAAGCCCACAGCCACAATCAAATCAACAAATACGGTCAGTAACATCACTCCATACATAACTGCCATACCTTGAAGGCTAACTTTATGAGCGCGTTGAATAAAGCTCCAGTCTAAAATATTTAAACCCACATAAACTGCGATACCCGCTAAAACAGCCATTGGAATTGGTTCAGTTAAGCCACCCGCCACTAATACTACTAAGGTCAATACCAGCGCGCGGATCATGCCCGAAACAGGTGAACGCGCACCGACTTGAATATTAGTCACCGTCCCCATGGTTGCACCTGCCCCCGGTAAAGCACCGAATAAACCAGAAATCATGTTAGCAAAACCTTGCCCACGCAGTTCTTTATCTGAATCATGCTCTTTACGTGTTAAGGAATCTCCAATAACGGCAGTGAGTAAGGTATCAATACAGCCTAACGTGCCAAGCACTAAAGTATCGATCACCATAGTCGTAAACATGTCTGCATTGAAATGAGGAATAACCAAAGAAGGCAACCCAGCAGGAATTTCACCAATACGCCTGATGCTGTCAGACTCAAATAAGAAGATTGATAAAAGGGTCACGGCCACTAATGCAACCAATTGGGCAGGTACGTATTTACGGTACTTTGTAGGGAAATAAATTAATACTGCTAAGGTGAGTAAACCTAACAATAGCTCACTAAAATTGACGGATGAAAGCATATCAGGTAATGCCGATAGCGTTCCTAACACCCCACCTGCTGGCGCTGAATGCCCTAAAAGAGGTGATAATTGTAATATTATTAATATAACGCCAATGCCCGACATAAAACCTGAAATAACGCTGTAGGGCATTAAAGTGACGTATTTTCCAAGCTTAAGGGTACCAAGCAGCACCTGAAAAGCACCGGCCATCATAACCACAGTAAATGACATCGCCATACCCGTTTCAGGGTATTTAGCCATCATGCTAGTTAATACGGCAGTCATGATCACTGTCATAGGACCCGTTGGCTCAGAAATTAGACTGGTTGAACCTCCAAACAGAGCTGCAAAGAAACCGACCATGATCGCGCCCCACAGGCCAGCTTCAGCCCCTGCCCCCGAAGCAACACCAAAAGCAAGTGCCAAGGGTAAAGAGATGATTGCCGTGGTAACACCACCAAAGATATCCCCCTTTAAAGATATGTTTTCAAAGCGATTTCCAAGCACAGCCTAAACTCCTTTATAGAACTTATTATTAAGGGGGAATGTTTGTTATTAATGGGGAAAACTGAATTGCCCCATTAACAGTCAATATTGAACGAAACGACAGTGTTTTAACTACAATGTTTTAACTACAACGCTTTAAATTGCGCCATTTGTTGTCTGATCTCATGCTGGCTTTCGCCAATAAAATTGATGTGCCCTAACTTTCTTTGCGCTTTAACACTTTTGTTATACCAATACAGCTTGGTATTCTCAGTTAATGCTTCAAGCGGTGGACGTTCAGTACCGATAAGGTTGAACATGCCTGCCGCAGAAATTTGTTGTGTGTTTCCGAGCGAAAGCCCTGCTAATGCTCTGATATGGTTTTCAAACTGGCAGGTAATGCTGCCTAACTGAGTCCAGTGACCACTGTTATGTACACGAGGTGCTAATTCATTGATCATTAGTTGCTCGCCAATAACAAAACATTCCATCGCCATCACACCGACATAGTCTAATTCTTCAAGTAGGCTTTCCATGTACCCTTGTGCCTGCAACAGAATAGCTTTAGAAATGTTAAGAGCAGGCGCAATAGAGTGCTTTAACATACCCTTCTCATGATGATTATCGGTCACAGAATAATGTTCAATTTGACCTTTTTTACTGCGTATAGAGATAAGTGAAACCTCTTTATCAAATGCCACAAATGCTTCAATGATGTAATCTTGAATTCCTAGCAAGTCAAACTGCTGTGCATCGGCTTGCTCTTTAATAAGCCATTGGTTTTTACCGTCGTAGCCCTCGGTGCATGATTTAACCATGACCGGGTAACCTAATGTTTTTACAGCTTGCTCTGCGCTAGTATTATAAAAATAAGGCGAAGTTGGGATGTCTAAATTTGCTAACAGTTGCTTTTCTTGCCCTCTATGCTGGCACGCTTTTATCGCAACAATGCTCGGATAAATAGGACAGAAAGCAGCTAACGCTTGTAATAGTGCCAGGTCAACTTGCTCTTTTTCTACCGTGATACAATCCGGCTCCCCCAACGCCTGATACAGGTTTGCTATTTCTTGTGCATCATAATCATTACTAGCGTGTCGCTTGATCGGCGATGTTTCGATAAGCCCTAAACCTTCAACACAGTCTCTGTTTTGCTTTAAATCATCTTGAATAAAGCTAAATTGGATACCTAATGGCAGACCTGCAAGCGCCAACATACGAGACAGTTGGCCACAACCAACTATTGCGATGCGCATTATTCTACCTCCCACGCGATGCTTTCAGTCTGCTCTTGACGCCATGCTTTCACTTTATTTTGCAAAGCAGAATCATGAATAGCCATCATCTGAGCCGCCAATAAACCTGCATTAAATGCCCCCGCTTCGCCAATGGCTTGGGTTGCAACAGCAACACCTTTAGGCATTTGTACTATTGATAACAAACTGTCCATACCTTTAAGTGCATTACTTTTTACCGGTACACCAATCACAGGGACACAGGTCAATGCGGCAGTCATGCCAGGAAGATGTGCTGCGCCACCAGCACCGGCAATAATCACGCTGTAGTTATGTTCGGCTGAGTGGGCAAATTCATATAATCTTTGTGGGGTGCGGTGAGCTGAAACCACCATCGCTTCATAAGGGATATCAAATTTATCAAGTAATGTGGTTGCTTGACCCATGATAGGCCAGTCTGATTGAGAGCCCATGATGATTGCTACTTTTTGTATAGTCATTGTTTTACCCTTCCTGAATGCTTGCTGATTATTTAGACGGGAGGAGTATGACAATAACAAGTGATAGATAAAAATTGATATTATCTAATCCAACTATAGATTATCATCTATACCTATAATTGAGTCATGATGATTTGCCTATATTGATCTAGCTATATTGCTCTAGCTATATGGTTGCGACATATTGTCATTGAAAAGAAAGCAATCGGGTTTGAAAACAGTAGGAGTTATTATGCAGTCACGTATCCATGCCCATATTGGTACCATGAGACAGCTTGAAATTTTATTAGCAGTACATGATCAAGGCAGCATTAATGAAGCAGCAAAAGCGCTTTTTTTATCGCAACCTACTGTTTCAATTCAGATGAAAAAACTCAGCGATGCCATTGGCGAGCCTTTATATAAATTTGTAAATCGTCAATTAGTATTTACAGATGTGGGCTTAGAACTGGTAAAAACCGCCGTTGAAGTACTCGATAGTTTTGCTCGTTTAGACATGACATTAGGCAATATACGTAAATTTAAACCAGGTACTTTACGCTTGGCCGTAGTGACCACATCCAAATACTTTATTCCCCATCTTTTAGGCCCTTTTTGCGAGCAATTTCCTGATATTGATATCCAATTAAATATTGGAAATAGGGAAAAAACCATTGAACGAATGAAACAAGGCGTGGATGATTTTTATGTATTTAGCCATCCCCCAAAAGATATCGATGCACAAAGTTTGGAGTTTCTAGACAATCCTTTGGTGGCGATAGCACATCAAGATCATCCGTTGGGAAAGCAGAAATCAATTAGTTTAGCGGATCTGTGCAATGAGCCATTTTTAATGCGAGAAAAAGGCTCCGGTACCCGTTTTGCGATTGAGGAATTGTTCAAAAAGCATAAACTGCAACCGAATATAAAAATGACCATCGAAAGTAATGAAGCGATAAAACATTCGGTGATGTCTAAATTAGGTATCTCTATTATATCTGCACACACCCTCACCTATGGTGGACAAAGTGGATTAGTGCGTTTGCCAGTGAAGGAGTTACCGATAGACTCGCATTGGTTTTTTCTTTGGTTAACATCAAAAAGGCCGACCTTGATAGCGTCAGCCTTTTTAAAACATATCGAA
>JBALXF010000314.1:0-4202 GCA_036961085.1 Psychromonas sp. | reverse complement strand
ACATGTAATATTTTTATTACTACCGTTAAGTAGTAACACATTTATTCCTACACACGAACTCTCCGACCTAAATATTACATTACCATAAGGTACTTGATTAGCATGCTAGTTGACATTATCACCACGATAATGCGCAAATATGACGGGTTTATCTTAAAAAGACAATGCGCCCCCAGCCATGCCCCTATGAACTGCCCTAGCATCATCAATAAACCCACTAGCCAAACAATATGCCCTGCAAATAAGAACACTATCAGCGATGCGATATTACTGGCAAAGTTCATCGGTTTTGCAATTGCAGTTGAAGATATTAAGTTATGTCCACGGTAATAAACGCCAGCTAATGCAAAAAAAGAGCCGGTGCCAGGACCAAACATACCATCGTAAAAGCCAATACTAGAAACCACCCTATTTTTATATTTTTTCTGCGATAAACGGGCCGGAGCTTGTTCTGCTTTTGGTGTCGGTGAAATAAGAAAATAGACAGCAATAAACAACAACACGACGGGAATGATAAAAGACAGAATTTGAGTATCAATAAACTGTACTATTAAGGTTCCAACCGCTCCTCCAATAAAAGCAGATATCATTAATGGCCGCATTTCTAAAAATGATATTTTTTTATTTTTAATAAGCATAAAGGTTGCTGTTGCGGTGCCCATACTGCCCTGTAACTTATTTGTGCCAAGGGCGGCCAAAGGCGGGATACCTGCAATAATTAATGCAGGAATAGAGATCAATCCCCCACCTCCCGCTAACGTGTCGAGAAAGCCAGCAACGATCGCAATAAAAAATAGAAACAGCAATAATTCGATTGAAAAAATAGTTAAATCCAAAATGTTCTCCATGAAACGTTATACATATTCCCCTCTTTTATCGGCGTTTATTATATGAAGCTATGATGGCATCTAAATGCAACGCCTTGTACAAATAACAAGCGTTTCACCAATTGTTAAAACAGTAAAGATGCTAACAGATAATAATCGCTAAGCTTTTTAGTTTATTAAGGGATAATCGATGCAGGACAGTAACATAGGAGATAAAAACAAAAAAGCGCTCAGAGAGCGCTAATTATTTTATTAAAGAATCTTAAACCATGGAAAACTTAAATTGTAGCTAACGCTTCGTTTAATGTTTTACTTGGACGCATAGCAGCAGAAACTTTAGCTGGGTCAGTATGGAAGTAACCTCCAAGGTCAACTTCAACACCTTGTACAGCATTTAACTGCTCTACAATTGCAGCTTCATTAGCAAATAATGTTTTAGCAAGCGGTGCAAACTTAGCTTGTAAATCAGCATCATCAGTTTGCGTTGCTAGTGCTTCAGCCCAGTACATTGCTAGATAAAAATGGCTACCACGGTTATCTAATTCGTTAACTTTACGCGAAGGTGATTTATCTTCTTTTAAGAACTTACCATTCGCAATATGTAACGCTGCAGCTAATACTCGTGCTTTCTCATTATTGCTTTTAGCAGCGATATCTTCAATTGACACAGCTAATGCTAAAAACTCACCTAATGAATCCCAACGTAAATGGTTTTCTTCAACAAACTGCTGAACATGCTTAGGTGCAGAACCACCCGCGCCAGTTTCAAACAATCCACCGCCAGCAAGTAGTGGTACAATTGATAGCATTTTAGCACTAGTGCCAAGCTCTAAAATAGGGAATAAATCTGTTAAGTAATCACGTAATACATTGCCTGTTACAGAGATAGTGTTTTCACCCTCTTTAACACGTTTCAATGTGTATTTAATCGCTTCATTAGGCGCTAATATTTTAATATCTAGGCCGTTAGTATCATGATCTTTTAAGTAACGGTTTACTTTTTCGATCAGATTTTTATCATGAGCACGATTTTCATCTAACCAGAATATTGCAGGTTGCCCCGTTGCTTGTGCACGACTAACTGCTAATCTAACCCAATCTTGAATTGGAATATCTTTAGCCTGGCACATACGCCAGATATCACCTTGCTCAACATCATGTGACATTAATACGTCACCAGCTTGATTGATGACTTTAACTGTTCCTGCTTCTGTAATTTGGAAGGTCTTATCGTGTGAGCCATACTCTTCTGCTTTTTGTGCCATCAAACCAACGTTTGAAACATTACCCATAGTAGCAGGATCAAAAGCACCATGTTCACGACAGAACTTGATTGTTTCTTCGTAGATACCTGCATAACAGCGATCAGGGATTAATGCTTTAGTATCTTCAAGTTTACCTTCAACATTCCACATTTGACCAGATGAACGCACCATTGCTGGCATAGAGGCATCGATGATCACGTCACTTGGTACGTGTAAGTTAGTGATACCTTTATCTGAATCAACCATTGCAAGGCTTGGACGGGTTGCATATACAGCTGCAATATCAGCTTCAATTGCTTCTTTTTGAGCGGCAGGTAAGTTAGCTATTTTAGCGTAAACATCACCTAAACCATTACGCTCGTCAACACCAATCTCAGCAAATAAGTCAGCATATTTAGCAAATACGTCTTTAAAATAAACAGTTACCGCATGACCAAACATGATTGGGTCAGAAACTTTCATCATTGTTGCTTTTAAATGCAGAGAAAGCATGATGTTATTTTCTTTTGCTTGCGTCATTTCTTCTTCAAAATACGCACGTAATGCTTTTGCGCTCATACGTGACGAATCAATAACTTCATCTTTTAATACAGCCGTTGAAGCCTTTAAGATTGATGTTTGACCGGCACTGTTAGTGAATTCGATTTTCAGATCATCATCTTGCCCTAATACCACTGACTGTTCAGAGCTATAGAAATCACCATCAGTCATGTTAGCAACATGTGATTTTGATTGGTTAGACCATGCGCCCATACGATGTGGGTTATCTTGTGCATACTGCTTAACAGCATCTGCAACACGGCGATCAGAGTTACCTTCACGTAACACTGGGTTTACAGCACTACCTAATATTTTTGAATACAGTGCTTTAACTTTGATTTGTTCATCTGTTTTTGCATCTTCAGGGAATTCAGGAAGTGCATAACCATGCTCTTGTAACTCTTTAATCGCAGCTTGAAGCTGTGGGATTGAAGCACTCACGTTAGGAAGTTTAATAATGTTCGCTTCAGGTGTTTTTGCTAACTCGCCTAATTCCGCTAGAGAATCAGCAATTTGTTGCTCTTCTGTTATATAGTCAGAAAAAGTAGCAATAATACGTCCCGCTAAAGAGATGTCACGTGTTTCAACAACAATGTCTGCCGCTTGTGTAAATGCATTAACAATTGGAAGCAGAGAGTGCGTTGCCAGTGCAGGTGCTTCATCCGTTTGCGTATAGATGATCTTTGCAGTTTTATCTATCATTTTATTTCCTTAAACACGATTGAGGGGACTTAACTAAACCTAATAGTTGTTATGAAATTGTTACCTATCAATAAGTTTGCCAACATAATAACGAAACCAGATAAATAATCCAGCTAAGCACGAATCTGTTTTTAACTTTGCTAGCTCGCTCTCGAAAATTGTCAACAAATCGGATTCAAAGCTCACCGTAACATTATAAATAAGTGACATAGGTATCTATTTATATCTTCTGATATAATTACTTCTATGCTTTCCTTAAAGGTACTTTCCTGTGTTCAAAAATCCGATCAAAAAATCAACATCGTCCTCTAAAAATAGATCTGCGGATCAAAGCAGAAAGCAATCTGCTAAAAAAAATCAACATAAAAAGCCGGTAGCAACAGTAACGGATGCGACACGTAAGATAGTTTTATTCAACAAACCTTTTGATGTGTTATGTCAATTTACAGATGAAGGAAATCCAGAAAATAAACGTCAAACGTTAGCTGATTTTATTGATGTTAAAGAAGTTTATGCTGCAGGACGGTTAGACCGTGATAGTGAAGGTTTATTGCTATTAACTAATGATGGAAAATTACAGGCAAAAATCACCCAACCCGATGCGCAAACTAATAAGACCTACTGGGCACAAGTTGAAGGTACACCAAGCGAGACTGACTTACAGAAGTTACGTAATGGAGTAATGCTAAAAGATGGTTTGACCCTGCCTGCAACTATCGAAATTATGCATCAGCCAGATATTTGGGCAAGAGAGCCGGCAATTAGAGAGCGCGCCAATATCCCTACAACTTGGCTAAGTATTACGATCAATGAAGGAAAAAATCGCCAAGTTCGAAGAATGACGGCGAATATCGGCTTTCCAACTTTA
>JBALXF010000313.1:0-4230 GCA_036961085.1 Psychromonas sp. | reverse complement strand
GACACGGTTAGCATATTTACAAATTTGAGAAAAAGACGAATAACACAACGCTTGTCTCTTATGTTTGCTAGAGCCAGGTACATTTAACTTATGGAAAGTATTTGAAGCTAAGTCATGCAGTAATGCAGATAATGCAGCATCGCCGGCACCATTGGTATTACTTATTTTCTCTGGTCCGCCCATATATGGTGGGATATATGCATAGACTTTAACCGGAGCCTTGCAGGCAGTTTTTAAACGGGGGCGAGAAAATTCATAACGATTAAACTCTGGAATTGCCCCTGGTAATAAAGGATGGCTCGTTTCTCTTTTATATTCATCTTCAGTGTAACCTGCAGTGAATAAACCAATCGAGCCTGCCGTGGTTAATACCATATCGCAAAGATCTAAAACCGCTTCACTGGCTAATAAAGGATCAGAAAAGCCCGTTAACGCTTTACCTTCATCTTCATTCATTGCCAAAACTGTGACATTTTCCTTGATGAAATTTCTCCACCATTGCGGATCACCTTCAATTAAGAAGTGTGTACCTAAGGTCAATACCACAGGCACATTCGCCTGTTTTGCATATTCAATCGCTGTAAGCGCAGAATCGGTAATTTGATCGCCTTCTGCAGCACGCATTAAGTAGGCACTAATCAGCAGCGCTGATGCATTTTGCACAACTGTTTTATCAATAAATTCAGGCTCTACTTTATCCATTGAACCTTTACTGATAGCAAATGTTCGCTCTCCACATTCTGAGATTAACGTAAAACAGCGTCCCATCGGTCCATCAACAGGTTGTAAGTAATTCAAGTTTACTTTAGATGAAGTATCACAAAGGTAGCGGTAAGCACAATTACCTACTCTGATATCATTACTCATTACACCAAACAAAACTGACTTATCATCAGTTAATACTGAATAGTTATGAATCGTGTTACCAATTGTGCCACCAGCATATTCACCTTGGATAAGGTTGTTTTGTTGTAACTCCGCATATAAGGCTTGTGCTTTATCGTCATCCATTAACGTAGAATTACCTTTAGGTAACTCATATTTTTCAAGTAATGCTTGATCCACTTTCGCTTCAATATCAACCAATGTTTGATCAATTCCCGCTACATAAGTACCAGAACGTTCAAGTTGTTTCTCAAACTGAGCCACCAAAGGGGCACGGTTTTCGACTGGAAAATAATGTTTTGATTTACGCTGGCCTGGAAACTTCATCTATGCTCTCGTTTTTTGACTATAAGAAATTACCTGAGGTATTCTCAATAGCGTTAATGGTTAAGTAAATTATCGGCGGCAGACTTTAGCATATGCGCTGTATGACCACAAATTTGAAGCTTGATCTGTGTAGCTATTGATTACTGAGATCATGCTCTTACAGTAACAACTGAAACTTTGTTTAAATAATGTGCACTAGCGTATTATAGGCTTGATTGCCTTTAACAAATTCAAGTTGATGCGTTAAGCAATTAAGTTTGTCTCTAGGGTCATGACTAACAAAAAGGATTTGAGTGCGGCTATGCGCTGCAATGTAATCTATCAGTGCGAGTACTTTACTTCTATTTTTATTATCTAAGCCTTGGCAAGGTTCATCGAGAATCAATATTAAAGGAAGTTTCACCACTGCTCGAGCGATAAGGGCCAATCTTTGCTCTCCATAGGAAAGCTCACTAAACGAGCAGGACTCTTTATTCTGTAATCCTAATAGGATCAACCATTCACGGGCTATTGCAAATTGGCTTTTTGATGGACGGTCATACAAACCTATACTGTCGAAAAAACCAGATAATACGGTATGTAATAAACTTGCAGATGCACGATAGTCACGATGTAACTGCGCACTGACCAGTCCATAATGTCGTTTTATTTCCCAGATAGATTCGCCACTACCTCGTTTCCTACCAAATAAAGTAATATCTTGCCCATAAGCTTTGCTACTATCACCAGAAATCATCGACAATAAAGTCGACTTTCCGCAGCCATTAGGCCCGATTATTTGCCAATGCTGTGATTGCATGAATTGCCAATCTAGCCCACTAAATACACTATTTTCCATAAAACTAACCGATACGTTATTTAGATTAACTAAGGGTAAATTAGGATCTAGATGGCCATAGTCAATACAATCAGGTAAGTGATGCGGCAAACTATAATGTATTTCAGTCAGCGCTTGCCACTGCTCTGAATTTACAATCTCGGCTCGATTACCACAAAGCGCGATTTCCCCCTCTTTAAGATACAATAAATTATTAATTTCATTGGGCAAACCACTATGATAAAAATCAAATAAAATGATACTCATGCCGGCTGTAATTAATTTATTAAGTACCGCGGTTAAATGCGCCTGAGAAGCAATATCTAATCCCGCATAGGGCTCATCTAAAATTAACAATTGTGGAGAACTAATCAGCGCTTTAGCCATTAAAACCTTACGCGTTTCACCTGTTGATAAAATTTTGAATGGTTTATCAAGTAGATCTTCAATGTCTAATAAAGTCACAATGTTTTCAAGCTCGGCTTCTATGCCCGTATCATCAATGACTTTATGATTAGCTCCCTGGCAAATGACTTGCTTAGCATTACGTCCCCAGTCCACACCACCATCAAGATATTCACTATCATCGTTGGCACGATCATATTCCAGTGTTTGCTCTTCTAATTCAAAACTTAAACTCATGTGAGAATCACTAAGCTCTACAACGCCATCGTAGTCTTTTATCCCGCCAGCAAGAATTTGAACCAATATAGACTTGCCGCTGGCATTATCCCCGACCACTAAATAGGACTCGCCCTGATTGATCGTTAACCGTTCAATATTTAATGCTAGCTTATCGTCGATGTGGTAAGAAAGTGCGGAAACATTTAACATAAGATCTCATCTATGATGTTATTGAATGAAGTTTGTAGAAAACTGTTTTATTCGGACATTAGTTCAATTTAAACAAACACTTAATTGTAAAAAACAATTCAAGCAAGATAGCAATAATTACTTAACATGTTAATCTATATTGTGATGATTTGATTAAAATGTAGAGTTTAGCCAACCTATTGCACACGATTATGAGTTAATAAATAATTAAAAGAGTATCAACTCAGAGGTTGTTATTGTAATTATTTTTCATTTTTCATTTTTCATTTTTCATTTTTCATTTTTCATTTTTCCAGTCATGGTTACAAATCTTACTGATGCCAGTTTTTGCTGTTCTATTTTATCTGCCCTTTTAACAATGCGGTATAATGTTTGTGCTTGTATACCAACAGGAATAACCATACTGCCATTAACTTTTAGTTGTTGTAGCAATTGCATCGGTAATATTTCGGGCGCAGCGGTGACAATAATACGATCGAAAGGAGCTTCACTTTGCCAATCACTTAATCCATCACCAACCTTGTAGTATATATTATGATAATTTAACTTTAGTAAATTGTTTCTTGCCAATTTGGCAAGTTGCGGCACTATTTCAATGGTATACACCCGATCCACTATTTCAGCTAAAACTGCGGTCTGGTATCCACAACCAGTTCCTATTTCTAATACTTTATGCTCTGGTCTTAGTTGTAAATATTCACTCATCAAGGCAACAATATATGGTTGCGAGATGGTTTGCTGCATACCTATGGGCAACGGATAATCACAATAGGCCTCACTTACTAAACTTTCCTTTACAAAAAGATGTCTGGGGACTTTTTTCATGGCCTGCAACACCGCCTTATCATTAATGCCACGACTTTCAATTTGTTCGCTGACCATTAACTCTTGCAATGTTGATTTTTTCATTTTTCCCTCCATATGAGTACTTTGATGAATAATCACTTAAACACATAACTGACGCCATTAACTCTGCAACAAACATAGGTAAATAGGCAGTTATAAAATTTTGCAGCCCCCACCTAGCCCATACTCATCATTCTGCTGATGCAATAATCAAATTACCTAAAATATCATGTCACTGTCTAGCATTTAAATTAACTAACTATAGAGATATTTACGAAAGCACCCATAAACTGCTCCTTATTATGTTTGCGGTTGATATTAATGCTTGCTCTTCATTTTAAATTACAGTATTTCTGTTTGCAGCAAGGGTCACAAAACATGCGTTAATTTCTCAACTGTCAGCTTTTTGAAAGTAGCACAGGTAAAGCCTTGTTTGGCCTTCACCAATACACAGTCATTACTACTATCAAAGTGCTACAAATTCAATTTTAAAAAAAAGTACATGAGCGACTATAAATTTC
>JBALXF010000312.1:0-4251 GCA_036961085.1 Psychromonas sp. | reverse complement strand
TTATTTCAAGGCGTAATTTGACATAAATGGTTGTTCCCTTTATGAAAGTTACAACGAAGAAAGAGCTTATTTTAACCAGCAAAAAAGATCAGCTATTTATTCCGATTGGTATTAGTTACTTTGATGAAGAGCATATGTAGAGATTTAGTATATGGTCTGCGTGGAAATGCTAAGTAATATGAGCTTATCGCAACATCAAGTCTGTTGTTGTTTTCATTGTCTTTACGTACTTCTAAATTGGGATTTGTTAAATATATTATTGACTTAATAGATAATTCTGAACTAAATTTGGTTTGATATGATTAGAAATCGTCTCAATTTTGGATTGGTTGTGGATGATCGACAGGAGAAACTGCATGGATAACAAATTGCCGCTCATTGAGGCGCGCTTAATTAGTACCTTTGTTGCAATCGCAGAGACGGGCAGTCTGCAAAAAGCGAGTAAACGAATCGGCAAAGCAAAATCGACCTTGAGTCGCTGGTTGGCAGAATTGGAAGATATTTTAGGTTACCAAGTATTCGATCGTAAAAGTAGTGGTTTAGTATTAGAGCTTAATGAACAAGGAAAAGCTTTATTAAGTAAAGCCAAAAGTGTGTTGGCAACCATGGGGCGCTTTGAAGATTTTGCATTTGCACAAGACGATGCTTTAACACCGAGTAAGGTGTCGTTATGTTTTAATCAATTAATAGAAAACAAATGCATTGTTGAGTTGATAGTTAACCTAAGGGAAATCGCGCCACAAACAGAAATCTCTGTCATGCAATGCATGCCAGATCAAGTGCAACAGTTATTACAAAAAAATTCAGTTGATTTTGTGCTTGGTTTTACAACTGAACTTATCTACCCAGATATTGGTGGGCTTATTGTTGGGCAAGAACAAGTCATGATGGTGGCACATCCCAGTCACCCGTTAGTCGGGAATGAAGTGATAGACAGTCAGCAATTACTGCCGCATACGGTAATTGTACCGGAGTTTGTGCAATCAAAAGGTTATAGAGATTCTTTTCAGCCAATTGTTTCAATCACCACACCAGACTTTCAGTTAGCATTAGCGCTTGCCATTGAAGACATGGGCATTGCTTATATACCTGAGCACATTGCAAGGCCGGCAATACATAATAAACAGGTTTTTCAACTGCCAATTAACTGGGATGAATTTAGCCAGCAGGTGCCTCTGATGCTGTACTTTCGCCTTGATTATGCTTACCCATCTATAAAACAACAATTATTAGAGGGCCTACGTGAATGGTTTGGGTATCAAGAGGGGTAATAGCTAAATAAATAGGTATATAATGCGCTACTTTCTTTTTGATTTTTTCTCCATCAAAGTGTATTTTTCATTTTATATCAAATCGTTATATATCAGAAACGAATAGGTATTAATTTAATGTTTTCATTTTTTGTGGTAATTAGAATTGATGTCCTTGTTATAAATTACCTTGCTATTAAACAAGCCACTAATCAGTAGTTTGCTATTAATTCGCAAGGTAATCATAGCGGAAATAAATTGAGTTTAGAAAGCCTCTCCAAAGCGTAAATAAAAGGTGTTATGACCATCTTTATCAACAGCAATATCAGCGCCAATGCTGAAACGCTCGACAGGATCAATTAGGTAGCGTATCCCTATACCTGCAGCAGGTGTCATACGGCCACTATCAGCAATCTCTTTGTGTTCAACATGTGCAAGTCCCGCAAATGCTACACCAGCCCATTTGGGATTGAATTGGTGACGTAATTCAATTTCACCTTGATAGACAGAAGTACCACGATATTTATTCCAGTTTACCCCTCTCAATTCGGGGGATACAAACTCACCACCAGGTACATTGCCAACTAAATGTTCTGTGATTAAACGATAAGCAATGGTATTGCTTTCAGTTATTGCAAAGTATTGACTAAATTCAGCTTCCAGACGATGGTATGGTTTGTCTGTTTTATCATCGGTGTAATGCATGCTTCGCACGTCAACATTGACACCTTGTCTAGCTGCCATACCATTATCACGCGTATCATAAGTGACTAAGAAACCTCCCGCTGTACTGCTACCTGTTAATGCATCTTCAAAGGCATTGCGCTCTGCATCAGTGGCGTCCGCTTTTAAATTAGCTTTATTACTGCTCCATATGCCTTGTACACCAAAATATAAGTTATCAACTATTTTTTTACGTACTTCAGAAAATATAAAGTTACCATTACTCGCATACTTTACTGCGCTTGGTAAACGGCTACCCACTGGCCCATGATAATCCATGTTTAAGTCAAAACGTCCTGCAACGAGACTTGCTCGCCATTCATCATGGGCAAAGACATGTTCATGGCCTAATATAATCACGCTGCTATCTGAATCAGTATATTGACCAAAAGCAAACGTTGTTGAAGGATCTCGTGCACCTTCCGCTTTATCATGTAAATACATCACCATTAACTGCACACCATTACCTAGCACATCATCTATTACCGGAGCAGGAATAACCCCGAGTTTTGAATCAAACAGACCTGATTTTTCTTCTTCGACTTCCACTTCTGGGGATTTTGTTGCTTGATCGGCTTGAACCATGACTGAACAAGCCAGTAGTGCGCTTGCTAGTATTGTGCTTAGTGATTTCATTTAACGATCCCTTACCGTTTTTAATTATTATTGATAAGGTGAGAATACAAGTGTTAGTTCAATTAATAGAGTTAGCTTCTATTCGATTAATTAATAGTTTGTAGGTGTTTTTTAGACGCTGGCTTGTGTGCTAGGGAAAACACTATAACCCATAAATTAAAACTATTTTTAATAGTTAGCGCGACAGAGTCCTTTGTATTTTCTAATGATTTATTTTTTATCTCTATTACGCGTGTGAAATTTAAAGCCAAAACCCTATTCATGATTAAGACCACTGGCACATCGCTTTAAGATTAAAAGCTCCCTATTAATCCCATCGTTGTAGCCGTTAACTGATTGCATTGCAATTGTCATTGTCATTAATGACCTATTCGATGTTTAGTTAAGACCTAGTTTATTAGCAATCACTTTCTACTATATTCTCCTGCCCATAAATACATACCTAAGCGTCTAGTTAGTTGAATTATATGCTTATTTTATGAGCTGAATCTTTAAACTTAAATTGGATATAAACATGAAAAAATTACCATTAGTATTAGCTGTTTCTCTTTGCTCACAATCAGTACTTGCTGCAGACTTATTTATCGGTGCTACGCTTGGTAACCAATGGTCTAATACTGAGATTTCATTAACAGAGATGGGCTCAAACAGCGAAAGTAGCTCAAATATGAATGCCGGTATTCGTGCAGGTGCAATTGTGAATGATACGCATAGATTTACAGGCTCTTATACTCGTTCAGAAGCTGTAGATAAAGATTTTGCTGATATTCGATCTCACCTTATTTTAGCGTCATACGATTACTTAGTGCCATTAACTGATGATGGAAAAGTGAAATGGTTTGCTGGTGTAAGTGCGGGGGCTGCTGCGGCAAAATCAGATTTACTAGGTAATGAAATGACAGCGGTTTTAGGTGCTCAAACCGGTGTTCAATATAACTTTGATAACAATATCTCAGTGGAACTAGGTTACCGTTACTTAAATCAAGATATTGAAGCTAAAAGCGCAGAAGGTTCATATAAATTAGATCATACACAACAGCTTTATGTTGGTGCTGATTACCGCTTTTAATAATGCGGGCTCTGTTTGAGCATAGCTTGTTGAAAATAATAAAAGACCACGAGGTCTTTTTTTTGCTTGTGAAATGGTAACAACTTCTTATTTTCAATAGCGACGTCAGAAATGGAGATGATTTTATATTCTAAATAAATTTTTAGTGCCTAAATAATTCATATACTGCCTGGGAAATATTAGTACCTCTCTGTTTAAAATAAATGTACACAAAGCTGCCACAATTAATCATTACTTTGCCATTTTAGCCCCTCTATCTTGCCCTTTATGTTTGCTTTAATAGTGTTATTAAAATTATAAAAGTGGAAGGCAAATGAAAAAAAATATAATAAAAATTTTATTGTCGATTCTGTTAATAGCATTGAGTGTATCCAGTTATGCAGTTAGTGCAAATATTAATACAGCAGGGCTATTTTATCAGGATCAAGATGGGCAAAGTAAAAGTGCGCTTATATTGGAAAGCCATGTTGAGATGCGAGTAAATGGTTTAATCAATCGTGTCTCGGTAAAACAAGTTTTTAAAAATGAATCAGATCAATGGATAAATGCAAGTTACTTATTTCCATTACCAGA
>JBALXF010000311.1:0-4273 GCA_036961085.1 Psychromonas sp. | reverse complement strand
AGCATATTGATTCTAAAAAACTCAGTGGCACGCAAGATCATGCTTGGCATGAAGGGGTGTTTGTCGAAGATAAAGAGTGGGCAGTATTGAAAGATACAGCCACTGCCATTCTGGTTGAGAACAGCGAGCAATCTGTAAAAGGTGCGGGTTAAGAATAAACTTAGCTGAGTCTCTCAGTCTATAATTCACAACGTTTCAAAGACACACTGCGTCATAGTAAGTAGCGAGTTAGTTTCAACATAACTTGCTTTGCAAAGGCGCAGAAGAGCAGTTGGTATTGTTAGTTGAATATATTGTCATAACATTAGTCTTATTCATTTACTTTCCTCTATTTCATACCTCTATATTTTATACACCTAAATATAACCTTCAGGTAAAATGCCTAATCGCAACATTTCAGCAAGCCAGTCAGCATCACTTTTATCATCCCCATATTTCAAGCCAGAGTATTGTTGAATAGCCGTGGTATTAGCA
This sequence comes from Psychromonas sp., assembly GCA_036961085.1. Lineage (GTDB taxonomy): Bacteria > Pseudomonadota > Gammaproteobacteria > Enterobacterales > Psychromonadaceae > Psychromonas. The sequence continues at coordinate 3,799 of JBALXF010000311.1, read as the reverse complement.
AGATACACATGGTAGTTAGCTTCGTTTGGGCATCAACTAGCCAGTACCAATTGAATGTAGATTCAACGACTAAGCCTGTTAATTGTTTCTTATAGGGTTCAAGAAACAGAAATATTTGGGTTAAATCGTTAAATAATTTTCGTCTAGCGATAGCAACACCGGCTTCATCTTTAATTGAAAAAACGCTGTTGTTTGAATGTAAGTCAATGCCACCATATAGTTTCATTTTAAAGCCCTCGTTTTAGCTATGTGTATAACATACACTCTAGGCTTGAACGTGATTCGTAGGAACTTACTATATGATTATCATGTCTTGCCTTTTGCCAACGTTTTTTGGGGGCCAGTATCTTATCCAATACTAGATACAAAGCATGAGTATAAAATTGATTTGGAGTAATAAGGAGGTTTGTTCTGATTATTATAAACAATATTCGCAGCTCAGAATTGAGCTACGAAATTAATTACTTATGTGAATCGTTTATTTGAAGAAATCACGATACAGCATGTACATGTGAGCAGAACTCCAAGAGAAGTTTGTTGCCCCTTGCACAGCTCCTGTTTCTGGGTTGTAATTCTCTCGAATCGTCCCATCACCAGTCATACCTTCTGCATTGTTAAATAAATCATTAGCAATACGAACAGCTTCTGGACCATAACCGTATGCTTCCATTGATTTAACACCGAAGTAGAACTGGTCTAACCATACACGTCCACGCCAGTATATATCTGGGTCATACGCAGGATTAGATTGCGATGCCGTTGGCATAGAAATACCAGCCCCTGGAAAATCTGATGATGAATCAAATTCACCTGGTTTGAGCATTGTCGCTACAACTTTACTTGCATTTTCTTGAGTTGCTGCACCATTAAATAGTGGTCCCCATCCTTCTGGGCCACGGCCACGTTCAACGATAGGTAAACCTGCACAACCGTTTGCAAGTGGTAATGGTGTAGTACCATCAGCTTTAACATTCATATGAATATCGTAGTAAAAACCGGTTGCTGCATCAAACATACATTTATTAATGTATTCTTTGATGTCACCTGATGCGGTTAAAAACTCTCCTGCTCGATGTTTACCTTCTACGCCTTCAGAAACAAGTCCCGCCATTTCAGCTAAGAACTTATTATCAGAGTACATATACGAAGCTTGATCTACTGATTCCTGTAGCATTGAGAAGCCAAGCAATGTACCAGTTTGCCCAAATGACTCGGTGCCGTGATTCTCTGCAAAACGAACTTGCCAATCTTCTTTTGCACCGCCAGAAGCTATATATTCTTCTAGTTGCTCTTCCGTAATAAAACCAAAACGTGCAGCGTTATCCATACCAGACTCCCAGCCAGCCGCTTCTTGGGCACCGACTTCAAGCTCAGTATAGTGAACGCTATTTAGAATGGTATTATAGTTATCAAGGCCCTTAACTTGGTACCAGTCTTCGTTTTGTTCAATAACATCAGCACCAAACTTGGTAACAAGATCCTCTTCAGTTTCAACCCAAATATACATCTCACCATCTGCTGTATTGTGTGCTGGATCGACAGCTGCACCATACTCAGGAACGCCATTATTATTGTGATCTCGGTTTGTTAACCACCAATCATGATAAGACACTAAACTTGGATACATTTCATCAATCCAAGCTTGTGCTTCTTCTGGGCGATCAAACTCACTGATAAGTGCATTGTAGACTTCCATTACAGACCATGCTGCCAGTGATGGTTTAGTATTACGTTCATTCCAGTTTTCTGAGCCTGCACCACCACGTGAAACGGGTTTAGTGTATGTAAGAACATCCAATAGGTAACCTTCATCTTGAGGGCGAATCACATCATCAGATTGCACTTGACCTTGGAATACTGAGCGAATGTTATCCATCGCTACATCAGGATTAAAGTGAGCCATTGCGTATGCTTGTTTCCAAGTATCCCAAGGCCAAGTATTAGCACCAGAGAACCAACGAGCTGTAACAGATGGAGTCACTGTCGCTTGAGTGATATCACCAGCAGCAGAGCGCCAGTTACCATTAAGCGTCATGATAGATTTAACACCTACTCGCTTCTGTGCAACAGTCGCTTTTTCGTTAGTCAGACCTTTTGCTAGGTATTCATTCCATCGTGCTTGTGCAGCATCCATGTATTGAGTTGGGTCAGCAAAGATGCTTTTAATTTTATCTGTTTCTGTTGTCACTTCTTTAGCATTGTGAAGGTTAGAGTATGTCGTGTAGATGACTTCCGTATTACCTGCCTCTACTGACTGCTCACCCGTTGATGTAAAGCTTGTATCATCTGCAACAGATTGAGTCTCGATAGATCGAACAATACGGAACTCTGCATCTGCATCGTTCATTATTGCCCAGTTATCTTTCATCTCACCAAAGTTGATCTTAATACCGTCATCAATTGTTGATATTTTTCGATTGTAATCAGGGTAATATTCATCAACAGATTTTTCTTCATGACCTTCTGTTGAACGTGCTTTTTGAACTAATTCGCCAGACCATGAAACTTTAAGGTTTAAGTTGTTACCGGTTAAGTTGGTGATTTTTGTTTCAACAAGGGATGTGCGATCGGTGACAAAGCGTAAAATCATTTGAATGCTTACTTCATCAGTAGTAAGAACTTGAACTAAAGAACCTGGAGTGCTGTAAATATTTGCTTTTGCGTTAGAAAGATCAATCTGTTTGTCTTGCTCAATATCAATAAGAGTGATTTTGTCGAACTCTTGACCAGACATAAAGTGAGCATACTCTTGTGTCACCTGCATGATACCACCAAATGAGCCGTAACCCTCTGAGCTCTCTGGCAATAAATGACCATGCCATGCACCATTATCAATGAATGCATTGTACTCTAGATTTGAATATTCATCGTAGTCGCGTAGATGTATAGGGTTACCAGTACGATCAATTACATTCTTATATTCACTGCTTGGTGGTATAGGAAGATCTAACCCATTATCGTCAGAATTATTGTTACATCCAGAAAGTATTACAGCACAAGAGATAGATACCGCAAGCAAAGTTCTTTTCATTTTCATTACATACCCTTTTGATTTAAAGAGAAAAATCGAACTGAACGGATTTCAATTCAATTGCGGCGAGTATAGTGATGATGAGATAATTTTTAGGTGTAGATATCACATTGCTATTTAAGTTACATTTACTTACAAAATTCGATTTTCTCTTACGTTATGTTGCATTTATTTGGTTTCTTTTTTGATTTAACTCATTGTTTTATATGTTATTTTGTGTGATCATTTGGGTTTTGAGGGCTCTTGGGCGTTTGGGTGTTTAAGGCGTTAAATTTAGAAAGCGCTTACTTGTAATGAGTAAGTTGAAGCAAGAAAATACAATTATTTTTTTTCACATTTATCTAATAAGGATAACTCTGGACTCCCATCAATTTTTTGACTGATTTCCTGTTCATACTTCATAAATTCTTAACGCCTCAATACAACCCAAGTTATCGATAGGAAATTCAAAGTTCAATAATTTATTGGTGGATTTTAAGTTTTTGGGTGCAGTATAAGTGGGTGACTCATTGATTTGTGATTAAACAAATCTATTCGGATATTTCCTTTGAAGTGAAAGTGGTTAATTACCTAAGGGAGCAAGAACAACAACAAGAAAGAGTATAATAGTCAGCTCTGCGTTTCGCTCGGGTTTTAGACCGTTAACAGAGGCGTTGGTATGACTCCCCACGTCAAGTTAAACCGCACTTAATTTAACTATTTTCAAGCCATGCTGTTTGTTTCCGGTTAAAAAAGTTAATACATACGATGAAGCTGCAATGTCGACGG
>JBALXF010000310.1:0-4274 GCA_036961085.1 Psychromonas sp. | reverse complement strand
TAGCTGAGTAATTTAGGAAAGTATTTCTTCCAATACATTGAAACATGACCAAGATAGAAGTTCTTGAAATCCCTATAGTTTGACTGATGAAAGGCAATCACAATCGTCATACATTCACTCATACTCATTCTGGAGTTTCTTCTGCGTTTTCGGATACCATCTGTTATTAATTTCTGTTCGAAAACAGGTACGAATTTATCGCAAAAATCATCTACATGACAAAAGACTGATACTAAATTATGCATTACCAACGCCTCAGAAATAATGGATTCATAGATCTGATCGTGAAATGCATATTTAGTTCAATTAAATTGAATTTTTTATCCCGAGCTGAGGTTATCTATTAGAAAAGCTTGTGGTTACTGATTTAATAAAGCATTAACTAAGTGCAAGCCAGATCCCTACAACTATCATTAAACTACCTGCAATTCGATTCATCCACTTTATATTATCACCGCGACTTAAGAATATGCGTAGACTTTTACCGCCTGTTGCATAAGCCATCATGCTAATAAACTCAGTACACATGATAATCGTTACCAAGGTGATTAGCTGGGGCGCAACCTCACGTCCAACATTTATAAAAGGAGGTAGTAGAGAGACCATGAATGCCCAGCCTTTAGGATTTGCTATCGCAGTCACTAAGCCTTGATAAAATAAGCTCTGACGGCTTACATCATGTTGCTCACTGCCATCAACGGCCATTTTACCTTTTGCCCGCCACATATTTATGCCTATATATGATAAGTAAGCACCACCCACCCATTTTAAGATTTCAAATACATCAGGGTAGTTAAGCATGACGCTTGCTACACCTAATACCGCTGCAACAGCAACGAGTGCAACACCAATTAATTCCCCAATCATCATCCACATGGTGCGACGAATACCAATGCTCATGCCTAAAGTCATAGCAAGCGTCATGCACATACCCGGTGTTATTGAAACAAAAAAGAATGTGGGAATAAAAACAGCAAGTATTGCGAAATCAGGCATTTCATCAACCTTTAATAGTAATGGTTTAATAGATATTTGGGGGTATTAGGAACTAACCTATTTTCTTGATAGCAAAATACTTTATGGCCATAGCTATGACAATAGTTATTAAGCTAAACAAAACCATAAGCTAGTTATAATAAAGTTCACATTTTGCTAAACAAGCAATCTAATTTAAAAACCTATTACTTGTAACTAATGACAAGTAATAGGTTAATAGAGTGTTAACGCAATAAGATTATTGCTTGCGCCATGTTGTACCGTTGGCACCATCTTCGAGTACAATTTTTAGTTCAGCAAGTTTGTCACGAGCTTGATCTGCCGATGCCCAATCTTTATTGGCACGCGCATCATTACGTTGCTTGATTAATGCTTCAATCATAGCAACTTCATCCGTGCTTTCATCACCTTGTAGGAATTGCTCTGCCGTCTGATTTAATAAACCTAATACATTTGCAAGTGTGATTAATAATGATGCAGAGATAGTAGCTTGTTGTAAGTCAGTCGATTTAAGACGGTTAACTTCTTTCGCTAGATCAAATAAAACAGCAAGTGCTTCAGGCGTATTAAAGTCATCATCCATCGCTTTAACAAACTGCTTATAATGTGAATTGGTAGTATCTAACTCTGTCACTGACGAAACATCAAGATCACGAATAGACGTATATAAACGCTCTAAACTTGCACGTGCTTGTTTAAGGTTGTCTTCAGAGTAATTAAGTTGGCTACGGTAATGCCCTGATATTAAGAAATAACGCACTGATTCACTGTCATAAACATCTAATACGTCTTTGATGGTAAAAAAGTTATTCAAAGATTTTGACATTTTAACTTTATCAACTTGCACCATACCCGAATGCATCCAAGTATTAACGTATTCACCGTTGTGTACACAGCAAGATTGTGCAATTTCATTTTCATGATGTGGGAAAGATAAATCTGAGCCACCACCGTGAATATCAAAAACTTCACCTAAATGTTTATTGTTCATTGCTGAACATTCTATGTGCCAACCTGGACGGCCATTTCCCCAAGGTGAGCCCCAAAAAGGTTCTCCTGGTTTTGCCATCTTCCATAAAACGAAATCTAACGGATTATTTTTGCTGTCTTCAACTTCAACACGAGATCCTGCTTGTAGCATCTCTAAGTTTTGACCACTTAATTGGCCATATTCAGCAAAACTATCTACAGCGAATAGTACATCTCCACTTTGAGAAATGTAGGCATGTTCTTTTGCAATCAATTTTTCAATCATTTCGATAACTTCAGGCATATGATCAGTAACACGAGGTTCTAGATCAGGGCGAAGCATAAATAGTGAATCAAAATCTTTGTGCATTGCATTAGTAAAACGTTCAGTTAATTGATCACAGGTTTCATTATTTTCTGCGGCACGTTTAATAATTTTGTCATCGACATCAGTAATGTTGCGGATAAAATTAAGATCATAACCACTAAAACGTAAATAACGCGCAACGGTATCGAAAGCAACAAATGTTCTTCCATGACCGATATGGCAATAGTCATAAATAGTTACACCACACACATACATACCGACTTTACCCGGTACAAGCGGTTTGAATTCTTCTTTTTGTCTCGTTAGTGTGTTGTATATTTTTAACATTTATCTTCCAATCTCATATGCAATAAAAAAGCTATTCTAACCTGCTATTAAGACAAATTCATCCTTTGTATTTAATGAATTAGCGAGTTCGGGTATGATGTAGACAAACAGCTAGTTGATCTAGCACTTTTATCAACACAGGAACTCATTATGGTTACTTTACATACAAATTTTGGTGCAATCAAAATTCAATTAAACGCAGAAAAAGCGCCTAAAACTGTTGCAAACTTTCTTGAATACGCTGAATCAGGTCATTACGATAATACTATTTTTCACCGTGTTATCGATGGTTTCATGGTACAAGGTGGTGGTTTTGCTCCGGGTATGGAAGAAAAAGAAACTAACAAGCCTGTTAAAAATGAAGCAAACAACGGTTTATCAAATGTAAAATACTCACTTGCAATGGCTAGAACAATGGAACCGCATTCAGCGTCTGCACAGTTCTTCATTAATGTTAATGATAACAGTTTCCTTGATTTTAAATCTGAAACAGAAAGCGGTTGGGGTTACTGTGTATTTGCTGAAGTTGTTGAAGGCATGGACATTGTAGATAAAATTAAAGACGTAGCAACAGGTAACTTTGGTTTTGTTCACCAAGACGTACCATTAGAAGATGTTGTTATTGAAAGTGTAACGGTAGCTTAATAATATGCGTACACTCTTCATTGCCGATTTACACTTAAGTGAGCATCAGCCGCAAATTACTGATGCATTTTTTGAATTTCTAAATAATGAAACTGAGAATGTAGATACACTATATATTCTCGGTGATTTATTTGAAGTATGGATCGGCGATGATGAGCATACGCCATTAATGGATGAGGTAGCAAAACGCTTAGCGGATTATTCCTCATCTAACAATATAAAATTATTCTACATTCATGGAAATCGTGACTTCATGATTGGTAAAAAATATGCCAAGCAAGCGAATATTCAATTATTGCCTGAGCATACAGAAATTGATTTATACGGAAGAAACACCTTAGTATTACATGGTGATACCTTGTGTCTAGCTGATAAAAATTATCAGAAAATGCGTAAAGTTATCCATAACCCTATATTACAATTCATATTTAATTTATTACCTTTATCTCTGCGTAAAAAAATAGGTTGGAAAATTCGTACAGCCAGCCAATCGAAAAAAGTGTATAAAAATAATGTAATGATGGGGGTTACAAATGAGGAAGTTATACGTTTAATGACTAAACATAACTCGCAGATTTTGATCCATGGTCATACACATCAAGTCGCATGCCATCAGTTGAATATTAATGGCCAATCAGCACAACGTTATGATGTTGGGGATTGGCATAATAATCTAAGCTTTGTTGAAGCAAATAAAGATAAAGTAGAGTTAGTTATTCGCCCTCTTAGTTATTACAATGCTTAAATTCTAATAACTAAGTGACAAATATGTAGATAACCAATAATCTATCTGTCTTTTAATAAACGCCTTAACACTTTACCGACATTATTTTTCGGTAAATCAGTTACTATCTCAATATCTTTAGGGCGTTTATAACCGGTAATATACTGCTTACAAAACTCTTTAATACTATTAATTGTTACTTTGTGATCTTTGAGAACAACAAAAAGTTTTACTCTTTCTCCCGTTTGTGAGTCAGCTGTACCAACTACGGCACATTCCAACACC
>JBALXF010000030.1:10227-13206 GCA_036961085.1 Psychromonas sp. | reverse complement strand
CCCCTTTTTATAGTCAATCACGTCCCTTTCGTTTTTAACTGCATTTATTTAACTCGCTCACTTTAAAAAGCGTTACAATGTTTTTTTTACTATCAATCAATTGAGAATATGAGCCAAGCAATCATTTGCCGAGTTGCACTTGCAATCCCCTTACATAGACAGTTTGATTATTTACTTCCCGAATATTTGTTAAAAGATCGGGATAATAAAACTCAACTTGACAATCTAATTGGCTGTCGCGTACGTGTCCCCTTTGGAGGAAAGCGACAACTTGTTGGTGTGATAAGCGAGGTAAACCCCGTCTGTGATTATGCTGTCGATAAATTAAAAGCTATTAGCCAGTTACTTGATCAAACGCCATTATTAAATGATGGAACATGGTCTTTAATACGTTGGGCGGCATTTTATTATCAGCATCCTTTTGGTGACGTTTTTCAACAAGCAATTCCAACTGCATTACGCCAAGGCAAAGCCGCTGTTTTTAAAGGCAGCGAGCATTGGCAACTAACTACTACCCCCTTTAATTTAGATGATTTCTCTCGTGCTAAAAAACAACAAGATGCGTTAAAGCAACTCAGCATTGCCAGTTTATCTAAGCAACAACTAACTGAACACGCGATCAGTCGACCGACTCTAAAGGCGCTACAACAAAAAGGCTTAGTTGAAACTGTTGAGAAACAAACAGAAAGAAACATTAATTGGGTTGATAATTTTGAAGAATCGACACAAAAACCGAATCTAACCACTGAACAAGCAATTGCTATTAGCAGCGTTAATCAGCATGCCAATCGCTTTGTGTGTTTTTTATTAGAAGGTATTACTGGCAGTGGTAAAACCGAAGTTTACTTGAATATAATCAAACCGATTTTACTGGCTGGTAAACAAGCATTAGTGATAGTGCCAGAGATTGGCTTAACTCCACAAACGGTAAAACGTTTTCAAGCGCGTTTTAATGTGCCGGTCTACCTCAAGCATTCAGGTCTTAATAGCAGGGAACAGCTTGATACTTGGCTACATGCCAAACAAGGTAGTGGCGCAATTATAATCGGTACGCGCAGTAGTATTTTTTCTGAGTTTAAAAACTTAGGATTGATTATTATTGATGAAGAACACGATGCTTCCTTCAAACAGCAAGATGGTTTTCGTTATCATGCGCGAGACTTTGCGATAAAACGTGCTTCCGTTGAGCAGATCCCTATTCTTTTAGGTTCAGCAACCCCCTCATTAGAAACATTAAATAATGCGCTTTTAGGCAAATATAAACATTTACATCTTACCCATCGTGCCGGTAATGCCAAACCACCAAGCAATAGCTTAATAAACTTGGCAGGCTTGCAATTAAAATCAGGATTATCACCACAATTAATCGAGTTAATGCAGCAACATCTCGCTAAAAATAACCAAGTTATCCTGTTTTTAAACCGTCGCGGATATGCACCAGTATTAATGTGCCACGAATGTGGTTGGTTGGTAAAATGCCAACGTTGTGATGCTTTTTATACTTATCATAAATCAGCCAATTATTTACATTGCCATCATTGCACTGCGACTTTGCCTATTCCACAACAATGTAATGATTGTGGCTCAACACAATTAATTGCAACAGGTGTTGGCACGGAGCAATTAGAAGAAACCTTGCATAGCCTTTTCCCTAATCATCCAACTGTGCGTATCGATAGGGATAATACCCGTAAAAAAGAGAGCTTTAATCAATATCTAAAAGATATAAACAGTGGTAAATATAAAATATTGTTAGGCACCCAGATGCTAGCTAAAGGACACCATTTCCCGGATGTGACTTTAGTGGCGTTGATTGATGTAGACGGTGCGCTTTTTTGTAATGATTACCGTGCCAGTGAACGTTTAGCTCAGTTATTCACCCAAGTCGCTGGACGTGCGGGACGCGCAGAGAAAAAAGGCCAAGTGGTTTTACAGACGCATCACCCTGAGCATGATTTATTACAAGATTTGATTAATAACGGTTATGTTGAATTTTCACGTAATGCGCTTAAGGAACGTAAAATGGCGCATTTGCCGCCTGCTACGTTTCAAGCTCTGTTAAGAGCCGAGTCAGATAATGCAACGCTAGCTGAAAGCTTTTTAACACTTTGCAAGCAAACCCTAGAACAAATAGGTGAGCACAATAAAACCAAACAACGATTGTTAATTTTAGGACCGATTCCAGCTTCTATGGAACGTAGAGCGGGTAAGTATCGCTTCCAGTTATTACTACAAAGCGAACAAAGAGTATTAATAACGCAAACATTACAACAAGCGTTAAGCACCTTTGATAGTTTACCGGAAGGACGCAAAGTGCGTTGGTCAATCGATGTTGACCCAATAGACTTTGTTTAAAAAAACTTTGTAGAACAAGACTTTTCTATTTATAAAATTATTAGCTTCAATATACCTGTAGCTTAATATGCCTGTAGCTCAATATGTATTTAGTTAAACATGCAGAGCCACAGGCATCTTAAAAAGATCACTAATAATTAAATAGCTTCCAAGTTTTAAATCCACCACTTAAGTTTTTAACTTTATAACCTAAGTTAGTTAATAAACGTGATGCAACATGTCCACGCAATCCAACCTGACAATAAACCAAGATCTGTTTATTTTTATCTAACTTATCTAAATTGCTGCGTATATCATCAACCGGGATATTAATGGCACCGGGTATCATCCCCATGTTATCAACTTCCGCTTCACTACGAACATCAACCAATATCTGCTGTGCAGATAAATCATCAAGATCTTCGCTGTGGCAGATAAATTCTTCGCCCTTCATAACATTACTTGCCACTAAGCCAGCTTGGTTGACTACATCACGGGCAGAGCCAAATGGTGGTGCATAACATAACTCTAGATCTTGAAGATCATAAACAGTTAAGCCTGCGCGCTGTGCCACTGAAAGAACATCAATACGCTTATCAATACCATCTTTGCCAACTGCTTGTGCACCTAAAATTAAACCGGTTT
>JBALXF010000030.1:0-10217 GCA_036961085.1 Psychromonas sp. | reverse complement strand
GGATCAAACAGCAATTTTAAACTCACCGGATGCGCACCAGGGTAATAACTCGCATGACTTGCAGCATGCACATAAATCTTTTCGTATGGCATCGATTTACGCAGTAATGTTTTTTCATTTAAACCGGTCGAAGCCACCGCTAAATCAAACACTTTACAAATTGCAGTGCCTTGGGTTTTTTTATAGGTTTCTTGTGCGCCAAAAATATTATTCGCAGCTAAGCGCCCTTGACGATTTGCAGGGCCAGCAAGTGGCGCTAACATTGAATCTCCGGTAACAAACTCAGGATCTTCAATCGCATCACCAACCGCAAAAATATCAGCGTCACTGGTTTGCATAAATTCATTCACTTTTATGCCGCCCATCTCACCTATTTCGAGACCAGCTTGCACTGCTAATGACGTTTCAGGTTTTACCCCAACCGCCATAATTAATAAATTAGTTTCTAATGTAGAGTCATCATTTAAGGTTAATGACAAAGATTTATCAGTGGCACTGCACTCGGCAACCTTTTGTAAGGCTTTGTTCAATCTCAAATCTACTTGATGTTGTTGTAATTCTTCATGCAATGCATTGGCTATCTCAATATCAACCGGCGTCAATACCTGCGGCGCTAATTCAATTAAACTCACCTTAATACCACGATGACGCAGTGCTTCTGCCATCTCTAAACCAATGAAACCACCACCACATACAGTTGCATGCTCAACTTGATTCATTTCAATTGAGGCAATGATTTTATCCATATCCGGTACATTACGTAAGGTATGGGTCAAGTGATTACGTATACCTGAAATTGGCGGCACAAAAGGACCTGCACCAGGGCTTAGAATAAGAGAATCATAAGATTCAGTGTAAATTCTATCAGCAGTGATATTACGTACTGTGATGGTTTTAGCTACTTTATCTATGCTTAGCACTTCATTTTGAATACGAATATCAACATTAAAGCGATTATTAAAACTTTCAGGTGTTTGTAATAATAGTTGCTCTCTTAATTCAATTTCTCCACCAATATGATAAGGCAGTCCACAGTTAGCAAATGAGATGAAAGGACCGCGCTCAAAAACAATGATTTCAGCTTGCTCATCCAAACGACGTGCACGTGCTGCTGCTGAAGCGCCGCCAGCTACGCCACCAATAATTAATATTTTTTTAGACATTTTATATCCCACTACTTTTAATGATTTAATAAATAATTTAATAACTAATTGAATTAAGAGCATTACTGTCATGGTACTAACACTAAAAATTTTCCTAGTGTGACAAGACCATACGACTCTTAATTAACATGGCACTTATTGATAAGAGAACAACAAATACAGAGATTCAAAATCATCAATAACAAATTCTGTATTTACAATACATCGTTATATTAGAAAAGTCTAATTTAAATAAAACTAATTTAGTAATTGCTAAAATAAGATTGTGATGTAAGATATACTCAATCGCATAGAGGAATAGAAATGAGTAAATTAGCACTGATACATGAGAAATCTAAAGAGGTTAGCGAGCTATTAAAGTTAATCGCACATGCTGATCGCATGGTTGTGTTGTGCTTATTAGCAGAAGGCGAACAACCGGTATCTGAATTACGAGAGCATACCAAGTTAAGTCAATCCGCCTTTTCCCAGCATCTCGGCGTTCTAAGAAAGAATGATTTGGTCAAAGTTAGAAAAGAGGCACAACAGGTTTTTTATTCGATTGCAGACCCACGCGTAAAGGTGCTACTTGGTGCCCTACAGCAAGCATTTTGCCCTCCCGAATAACTTATTAACCCTATTATTTTTTAAAAGTTGGAGCAACTTATGGAAAACTTCACCCCTTGGACGTCATTATTTGGCGGAGCACTACTGGGTCTTTCAGCGACATTATTAATGTTATTTTCAGGAAAGATTGCGGGGATCAGCGGTATTATCGGCGGTTTATTAAGTCGAAAAAAACAAGATAATGGTTGGCGAGCTTTGTTTTTATTGGGCATGATTATTAGTGTTTTAATTGTCACTCCATTTGGTTTTGAAATACCAGATAACAACACTCAGTCTCTTGTAGTTATTGCTATTGCCGGTTTACTGGTTGGTTTTGGTACACGCTTAGGTAATGGTTGTACTAGTGGCCATGGCATTATAGGGATGGGGCGTTTCTCTAAACGATCTATTATTGCGACTATCGTATTTATGGCTTCTGCCGCACTCGTTGTGTTTATTCGTAATCAGTTTGGAGTACTTTAAAATGAAAAAAATGAACATAATTCAATTACTGATTAGCTTGATCGCAGGCCTGCTTTTTGGAGCAGGGATGATAATATCAGGCATGGTTAATCCACAAAAAGTAATCGGTTTTTTAGATATAACTGGCAATTGGGATCCTAGCCTAGCGTTTGTAATGATGGGGGCGCTATGTGTATTTACACCAGGCTACCACTTAATAATTAAAAAACGTAGTAACGCTGTAAATGGAGAAAAATTACCACAGCCCAATACAAAAAAAGTAGATAGCACGCTTATTTCGGGTGCGATTATTTTTGGTATTGGTTGGGGGCTTTCAGGGGTTTGCCCTGGTCCTGCGGTTGCAAGTATAGGAGGCGGATCTTCTATGATCTTAGTATTTGTACTAAGCATGTTAATCGGTATGTTTTATGCTAAGCAATATTTACAAGGTAAGTTACCCGTGCCTTTTATTGGTTACCGAAAAAATGATTGCACAATTTAAGAAGCTACAAACAGATTAAAATTGATGCTGTGAATAAATCACAGCATCAAAATGTATTCTATAAATGTATTCTATAAACGCCTTACATCAGAAACATCTTTTAATTGCTTCAGCTTATTTTGGATTTTACTAATACCTTCACTATTATGAATTTCTAAGTTCATATCAATAATAGCAGTCTGATTTTTCAGATTGGTCATACTGTTTATACCCAGTACATTTACCTTTTCGTTAGATAGCAAAGTCGTAATATCTTTTAACAAACCATTTCTATCTAGTGCAGCTAACCGTAATGTCAGCGAATAACCCGATGAATGAGAATCTCCCCAATTTGCAACAATCAAACGTTCAGGGTGAGCTTCACGTAAATCAGCTAGTTGTTCACAAGATTGACGATGTACCGAAATTCCTCGACCTTGGGTAATATAGCCTTCGATCGCTTCACCTGGAATAGGTTGGCAACAGCGCGCAATGCTGTGCATCAAGTTGCTTTCGCCATCAATAATGACATTTTTACCTGTTGGTTTAGGCACATAGGCATTACTGCGTTTGGCTAAAGCTTCAAGAGCGGCTTTATCTTGCTCTTCTAAGGTTTGTTGGTGATAATGGTTATCCAAGAAGTGTAGTAATTGGTTAATACGTAAATCACCATTACCGACTCCAGCAAAAATATCATCATCGCAGCTGACATTAAAACGTGTAATTGCAGGCGTAATATCACTCAATTTTAGCTTTAACTTACCTAATTCAATTTCCAGTAAGTCACGTCCCGCTTGCACATTTTTATAGCGATCCTGTTTTCTAAACCAAGTTGCAACCTTATGCCTAGCTCGCGGCGCATTAATGTAACCTAAGTTAGGGTTAAGCCAATCACGACTCGGATTTGGTTCTTTTTGAGTAAGAATTTCAACCTGATCGCCAGTTTTCAAATTGTAAGTAAAAGGTACAATATGATTAGCAATTTTAGCGCCAATACAACGATGGCCTACTTGGCTATGAATATAATAAGCAAAATCAAGTGGTGTTGAACCCGCAGGTAAATCAATAACCTCACCAGCAGGGGTAAACACATACACCCTATCATCAAACACTTGGCTACGGATTTCATCAACTAAATCATCGCCATCTGCAATGTCTTCTTGCCAAGCTAAAATTTTACGTAGCCATGCAATTTTTTCTTCATATCCAGCTGCCGCTTTTCCGCCGGCACTGCCTTCTTTATATTTCCAATGCGCAGCAACACCAAGTTCTGAATCTTCATGCATTTGTTGAGTACGGATCTGTACTTCAATTGGCTTACCTTCAGGGCCTAGAACAATCGTATGAATAGACTGGTAACCATTCGGTTTTGGGTTCGCGATATAATCATCAAACTCACTAGGAATATGACGCCATTGCGTATGGATTGCACCTAAAGCCGCATAACAGTCTTGTAGTTTTTCAACAACCACTCGCACCGCACGTACATCATATAGCTCTTCAAACTGCAGATCTTTTTTCTGCATTTTACGATAGATACTATAAATATGCTTTGGTCGGCCATAAGCGGAACCATTGACATGCATCTCATGCAGTGAATTAGTTACATTATTAACAAACTCTTGGATGTAGTTTTCTCGATCAATACGTTTTTCATCGAGTTGCTTAGCAATTTTTTTATAAACGACTGGCTCGATATAGCGGAAGGCAAGATCTTCCAATTCCCATTTAAGTTGACCAATACCGAGACGGTTAGCAAGTGGTGCATAAATAGATGCGGCTTCACTAGCAACTTGTAATTTGGTTTCTGAATCTGCTAATTTAATCTGGCGCAGATAACAGATTCGTTCTGCCAGTTTAATCACAACTGCACGAACATCTTCCACCATAGACAATAGCATGTGGCGCAAGTTATCTACTTGAGAAGCGCTACTTTTAAGGTTGCCTTTATTTTGTAACTCTCGAATACCTTCCATATCCGTCGCACCTTTGACCAATTTAGCGATTCGCTTAGGCCATAATTCATCAACCTTAGGCTGATGTAAAATTTGGTGATCAAGTAGGGGGAATATTAATGCTGCATTCAAGGTGTCCATATCCATATTTAAGGTCACCAGTATTTCAACCATTTCCGTGCCCAGCTCTAAGAGCGGTAACTGATCTGGTTGAGAGCACAAACTAATAATTAGCTCATAATTTTCTAATAAGTTTTTTTGATCTGACTTACTTAGACCAAGTGTTGTTACCCATTTTGCTGGGTTTTTTTGAGCAGTTTGGTAAAAATGTGTATCCCTAACTGAAACCATTAAACTAGACTCCGGAAACTTAAAAAAAGAATTTAATCACCATTATTTACGAGTAAACAATGCCATTGACTCCATATGACTCGTTTGTGGAAACATATCTAATAAGCCCAATTTACTCAACGTATATCCTTGTTCGAGTAATATTTGGCTATCACGAGCTAAGGTTAATGGATCGCATGAAACATAAACAATGTGTGACGGTTGCATTTTAGTAATAAAAGCCATGCAGTTTTGAGCGCCTGCTCGAGCAGGATCGAGAAGCACTTTATTAAACGTTTTTACAGCCCACTCTTCCTTTAATAGGCTTTCTGAATTTAAATCTGCTTGGTAAAAATGTGCGTTATTAATATTATTGTGGTGCGCATTAGTGGTAGCTTTATCTACCATTTTTTGAATACCTTCAACCCCAATCACTGATTTCACTTGTTTAGCGATTGGCAATGTGAAATTACCTAAACCACAGAAAAGATCCAATACTTGATCAGTTTTTTGTAATGCAAGCCAAGATAATGCTTGTGCAACCATCTTTTGATTCACTTGAGCATTAACTTGTAAAAAATCTGTCGGAGTAAAATCTAGGGTACAATCCCATTCCGGTAATTGATAAGTTAACTTTTCTTGTCCAGATAAACAAATACTTTGATTAGATGAAGCTTGTCCAAAAAAGTTCAATTGATGTTTTTCTGAAAAGGCATTTATGAGATCTAAATCATTGTCAGTGAAAGGTTTCATATGACGCAATAAAATCACAGCGCCCTGATCTGCTAGCATTAATTCAACATGCCCTAAATCAGCTTTAATTTTTAAGTTATTTAATAAGGATTTTAACGGCTGAATCAAACGTTCTAATTGAGGCACTAATACCGGACAAACTTTTTGATCGATAAGATCATTGGTTGAAGATCGTCTAAAGCCCATTTTTAAATGCTTTGATTTTCTATCAAATTGTAACCCTAAACGTGCCGTGCGACGGTAGCCCCAAGCTTGGTCTTGAATCGGTTTTTCAAGCTGCTCATGAGCCTGCTTGGCAAAGCGTTTAAACAAAGAAACTAGGCCATCGGATTTTATTTGTATTTGTGTTTCTTGCTGTATATGCTGCAGATGGCAACCACCACATTGTTGGTAATGTGGACAAGCTGGCTCGACTCTCAAGTCGCTGCTTTTGGCTATGTTTTTAATTTGCCCTTTGCTATAGCGCTTTTTACTCTCTAAAATCTGTATATCAAGCAATTCACCGTTCAGTGCACCATCAATGAAAAGCGGCTTATTTTGATGATAAGCTAAGCCTCGACCTTGGTGGTCTAACTTTTCAATTTTTACATTTTTTAAAATACGGTTTTTTGCACTATTTGTGGGTGTTGCTTTAAAGAACTGGGCCATAAGTGATTCACAGGTTATGGAAGCTATGACATCATAGACTTACGTTAATCAATAACGCTATTGTCACATAATAAAAAATAAAAGCATGCATTACTTACTAAATGAATCTTTGTAGAAAATGACATAAGTGAAAAACGCGACACGCTGTTCGAAATAACTGCCGCTAAGGTCAGTTATTACAATCTTCAGAGTGAACTTTCGACTAAATATTAGAAATAAAACCTATGAAAAAATATGGACTTCGTGCACAAGTAATTGCTTATACAATTTTACCGACCATTCTTATTGGTGGTTTACTTGGCAGTTATTTTTCTTTTCATCGTTATCAACAAGCGAACGAATATTTAATAAATCGAGCAATTAATATTACAGAACCACTCGCTATAGCAAGTGAATATGGTATTGAAGATGAAACAAGGACTATTTTAAGGCGACTATTAGGCGCAACCCATCGAAAAAATAGCCCAATGATCAAAAGTATTGCCGTTTTTAATGAAAACAACGAACTGTTTGTGACCAGTAATTTCCACCGTAACTTTAAAATGTTGCGCATAGAGGATGGCCAACCTATTCCGGAGATAACGGAAGTTACTTATCACCCTGAATCAATCGTTATCCACACGCCTATTATTGATGAAAGCAATTTTTTAGAATACCAACTAACTTACGACCAACCACGTAAAATAGTTGGATATGTAGCACTCGAAATCAACAGTGGTGAAGTTGAGTTATTACTTTATCGCGATACCGTGTTCTCATTTTCTATCGTTCTTCTCGGCATTCTCGGCAGTTTATTTTTTGCATTTAGACAAGCAAGACGTATCACAGCCCCGATCACTGAAATGGCATCTGTCGTAGAAAAAATCAGTTTAGGCCGATTAACGTCTCGCGTAGAAGGAAAGTACACAGGTGAAATCCGTTTCTTACAGCAAGGTATAAATGAAATGGGACTGGCTATGTCCAAGCATCATGAAGAGATGCAGGAAAGCATAGATCTTGCGACAAGTGAATTACGCGAAACCTTAGAACAAATGGAAGTGCAAAATATAGAGCTAGATATTACTAAAAAAGAAGCTCAACAAGCGGCTTTGGTAAAATCAGAGTTTTTAGCCAATATGAGTCATGAATTACGTACCCCATTGAATGGTGTAATTGGTTTTGCAAGGCAACTTCTGAAAACTAAACTAACTGCAAATCAGGTTGATTATTTACAAACTATTGAACGCTCAGCTGCTAGTTTATTGAATATCATTAACGATATATTAGACTTTTCTAAACTTGAAGCAGGCAAACTAAAACTAGAGCATATTCCCTTTGATTTACGCGACTGCATAGATGAAACCATGCACCTACTTGCCCCTAGTGCCCATGAAAAAAGCCTAGAACTAAGTATGATGGTAGATCCTGAAGTACCACATGATGTTTATGGCGATCCGATGCGCTTACAACAGATACTTAATAACCTAATTGGTAATGCAATTAAATTTACTGAAATAGGTAACATCGAAATACAAATACAGCGTATTGAAGAAGAACAAGATGTTGATGACAAAGTCACCTTAAAAATAATGATATCTGACTCAGGTATTGGTATCTCTGAGAAGCAGCAAAAGCAATTATTTAAAGCATTTGGTCAGGCCGACACCAGCATTACCCGTCAATATGGTGGTACTGGATTGGGCTTAGTAATTACTCAGAAACTAGTTAAAGAGATGGGTGGCAGTATTGATTTGGTTTCTGTTCCTAAACAAGGATCAACTTTCTGGTTCTGTATTAAAATAGAAAAAAATACACGCAGTATCCTGTCTAGTTTACCGGTAGATAGATTACAGGAACAGTCTGTATTAGTTTATGAAAATAATGAATTTGCCGCAAGAGCTTGTTCGCAGCTACTCAATCAATGGCAAACCCAGCTATCATTAGCAGAGACTGACCATCAGTGGAAAAACTTATTAAGCAAACCCTACGACAGTATTATTATTGGTCATAGCAATTGTGAATATTTACAACCGCTGCTAAATCATATTGAACAGGCGAAAGTTTTTAGCGATAACATCATAGTGCTGATTAACTCAAGTGATCCTGTCATCTATGAAACGCTAATGGAAACAGGCATTAAATTCTGCTTGAGTAAACCAATTAATCATAAAAGTTTAGCCAACGCACTGGTTGCTGACACATCGGCGCATAACGTCATTAATCATCAGAAAATCTTGCCTGTGTTTGCTCGTAAAGATATTAACGTGATGGCGGTTGATGATAACCCGGCAAACTTAAAACTAATTTCAGCGATGTTAGAAGATCGCACTCACCATGTAACAACCTGTATTAATGGTCAGAAAGCAGTAGAACAATCCGAATTACAGCAATTTGATCTGATCTTTATGGATATTCAAATGCCAGTATTAGACGGTATTAGTGCCTGCCTACAGATCAAACAAGGTAACCTGAATAATACAACGCCAGTGATCGCTGTTACCGCCCATGTACTTCCGGGAGAACAGGAGCAATTTTTACAACAAGGTATGGATGATTGTTTAGCAAAACCTATTGACGAGGTTGCACTGCAAAATATAATCAATAAATGGACACCTGAATCCAAGGTTCTGGAAAAGTCATCTATTTTACCGCGAGTTGAAAAAAGCGTTGCCCCGCAAGCAAGCAAATCATTTGATTGGCAATTAGCATTAAAACAATCAGCAGGCAAAGCTGACCTTGCTAAAGAGATGCTGCAAATGCTGCTTAACGAATTTGATGAAATAAGAAAACAAACTAGCAATGCCATTGAAGGTGATATCGATAGTGAAGATTTCGCACGAATTATCCATAAGTTTAATGGTGGTTGTAGCTACAGTGGCGTGCCAAAACTTAAAAAGATTGCGCACTTAATTGAACAAGAGTTAAATCAAGGTATTGCACCTGATATGCTAGAGCCAGAGCTATTTGAGTTAATGGACGAACTAGACAATGTAGAAAAAGAGGCACATCAATACTTAAGTTGATCAATAAGTAGTTAAAAAACACTTCAAAAGGGCTTGTCAGATAACTGACAAGCCCTTTTTTATATCTTACTTAAACTCTTCAGGAACAGTATTAAGATGAATTTTTTGTGTAGGCAAGGCGAATTGAGCATTATTTTGAGTCACGATATCGGCAACTTTTAATAACACATCCTGCTTAATATTATGAAATAAGATCCAATTGGTTGTTTTTGTAAAAGTATAAATAAAAAAATCTAAGGAGTGATTATTATACAGATCAAAATTAACGATTAAGGTTTGTTGATTATCAATATCAGGGTGCCCTGCTAACATTTCTCGCACTTCATTCACTATGTTTTCCATTAAAGCTAGATCACAATAGCGTAAACTAAAGGTTTCCTTAATTCGGCGATTACTCATACGCGAAGGATTTTCTACTACTATTTGCGTGAATAAGCTGTTAGGCACATATAAAGGACGTTTATCAAAAGTACGGATACGTGTCACCCGCCAACCAATCGACTCCACAGTACCTTCAATAGACTTATCAGGGCTACGGATCCAGTCTCCAACTCTAAAAGGTTTATCCATATAAACCATTAACGCCCCAAATAAATTGGAGAGCAAATCTTTTGCTGCCATACCAACAACAAGTCCGCCCATGCCACCAAAAGCTAACACACCAGAAATACTTACTCCGAGTGTTTGAATAACTGATAATGCGGAAATTACGACTATTGACAATTTACCAAGTTTTGAGAGTGCCGTTACGGTTGTCGTATCTTTATCTTCATGCGCAATAAATGTTTGCTCGGCTTTGTGTATAAAGCGCCAGAATGTCCAAGCAATTAATAATAAC
>JBALXF010000309.1:0-4287 GCA_036961085.1 Psychromonas sp. | reverse complement strand
CCACACAGATTGTTTGATTAAATTGTTAAAGAGCATTGCCTTGCGGCTAGGCGGCGTATGTTACGCGCCTCACGAACAATGTCAATGGTTTGTTTTAACATTCTTAAACCACGTGAAAACGTGCTTAAAAACTCAAACCTCTTTCGTTCTCATTCACAGGGTAACTTGCGTTGTGCCCCGTGTCTGTGGGGTCGCATTATAGGGATCTCGATCACATTAGCAAGGCTTTATTTACAATTAATTTTTGATTGCTTATTTAACAAACAACATCTAAGTTTCTTCATTTATATGCTAATTTTATTAATGTAAAAATTTATTGTTTTATAACTAGCGCCTAATAGTGTGATTTAGGTAACATACCGACTTTTCTTGTTTCAGTATTTTTTTGAGTGGTACTTTATGATATTTTCTTTAGGTCAACGTTGGATCAGTGATGCAGAGTCCGAATTAGGGTTAGGCACTATTGTCGCAATTGACGCGCGCATGTTGACGTTATTATTTGCAGCTTCTGGCGAGCAACGTTTGTATTCAATAGCAGAGGCTCCTGTTACCCGTGTTCGGTTTAATATTGGCGATGAAATACTTAGCCATGACGAAACTAAGTTATTAGTGACCGAAATAACGGAAGCTGACAATATCATTACCTATGTCGGCACTCGCGTTGATACTGGCGAAGCAAGCCAATTAAAAGAAACTTTCTTAAATCACTTTATCAAATTCAATAAACCACAAGATAAGTTATTTGCCGGTCAGATTGATAAGTTTGAGCGTTTTGTTCTTCGTTACAACGCATTAAACCATCAACATAAACAGCAGCAATCTAAACTACGTGGTTTATTAGGTGCACGTGTTGATCTTATCCCACACCAATTTTACATTGCAGAAGAAGTAGGGCAACGTCATGCGCCTCGTATCTTGCTTGCCGATGAAGTTGGTCTAGGTAAAACAATCGAAGCGGGTTTAATTATTCACCAGCAATTAATTACAGGCAGAGCTAAACGTGTATTAATCGTTTTACCTGAAAATTTACAACATCAGTGGTTAGTCGAAATGATGCGCCGCTTCAATTTACATTTTAGTATTTTTGATGATGAACGTTGTAATGAAGCTTACTTAGATGCAGTTAATCCATTTGAAACAGAACAATTAGTTTTATGCAGTATTAACTTATTACGTAAGAAGCGTCATTTTGAATATGCATTAGAAGCAGATTGGGATCTTTTAGTTGTTGATGAAGCACATCACCTTATTTGGGACAAAGAAAAACCAAGCCGAGAATATCAAGTTGTCGAAGCGTTATCTAATAATATCCCTGGTGTTTTATTGTTAACGGCGACTCCTGAGCAACTTGGCCATGAAAGCCATTTTGCACGTTTACGCTTACTTGATCCAAGTCGTTTCTTTGATTACCAGACCTTTGTCAAAGAAGAAGCTGGTTATAAACCCGTTGTTTCTGCGGTTAATGAACTGCTTGAAAATAAAAAATTATCTAATGATTCAAAGAACAGCATCACTGAATTATTAAGTGAGCAGGATGTGCAACCGTTATTCAATATCATTGATGATTTAAGTTTAGATGACAATGAACGTAACACTGCACAACATGAATTAATTACTAACCTATTAGATCGCCACGGTACTGGCCGTTTGTTATTCCGTAACACACGTTCAGCAATTCAAGGTTTCCCGAAACGTATATTAAAATCTATTGCATTAACCCTACCTGAACAATATAAAACGGCATTAAGAGTTTCAAAAATGTTACCTTCAGGTACAGCTGAAGTACAGGCGTTTAAAGCACTTTACCCTGAAAAGATCTATCAAGAATTTGAAGGTGGAGAAAGCAACTCATGGTGTTTGTTTGATCCACGCATCAGTTGGCTAATCGATTTAATTCAGCAAAATAAAGATGAAAAAATCTTAATTATTGCAGCACAAGCAGAAACCGCTCTTGCACTAGAAGAAGCATTACGCACTCGAGAAGCCATTAAAGCTGCAGTTTTCCATGAAGGACTCTCGTTAATTGAGCGAGATAAAGCTGCGGCTTACTTTGCTCAAGAGGAAGATGGCGCTCAGGTAATGCTATGTTCTGAGATTGGTTCTGAAGGTCGTAACTTCCAATTCGCTCATCATCTTGTGTTATTTGATCTGCCTACTAATCCTGACTTACTCGAGCAACGTATTGGACGATTGGACCGTATTGGTCAACGTTGTGATATTCAAATCTATACACCTTATTTAAAAGATACTTCTCAAGAGTTTCTGCAAAAGTGGTATGAAGATGGTTTGCATGCATTTAGCCAAACAACGCCAACAGGTCATACCGTTTTTGAATTAGTCAAAGATGACCTAATGAACTTGTTAGCCACGGGCAATAATGACGATGGTGAATTGGATAAATTAATCCAAGTTACCAATAGTCATAATGAAGTGCTGAAAAAACAACTTGAGCAAGGCCGTGATAAATTATTAGAAATCAACTCTAGTGGTATTTTACATAAGAGTGATTTACTAAATGATATTGTTGAAGAAGATCAAAAACCTGATTTCACTCAGTTTGCTCTGCAGTTATTTGATGTTGTTGGTGTTCAGCAAGAAGACAAAAGCGATAACTGTATAGTACTGCGTCCTACCAGCCATATGTTAACTTCTGATTACCCTGGACTGCCAGAAGAAGGTGCGACAATTACCTTTAATCGTCAAACAGCTTTAAGCCGTGATGATGTGCACTACCTAAGTTGGGAACATCCGATGATAACGGGTGGAATGGAAATGATATTAAGCGCAGATACAGGCACAACATCTGTGGCAATTCTTAAAAATAACTCATTGCCTGCAGCCTCGACCTTCTTAGAGTTAATCTACGTAGTGGAAGCCTTAAATACTGATAATGCACAATTGAGTCGTTTTTTACCAACCACACCAATTCGTTTGTTATTGGATAAAAATGCAAAAGATCTAGGACAAAGTGTCACGTTTGAAAGCTTTAATCGTCAGTTAACACCCATTAACCGCCATATTAGCCGTAAGATTGCGAATACATCACAGCCATTAATTCACCAGTTGATTAATGATTCATTACCGACAGCACAGGCATTAATGGCAACTATCATTGAACAAGCAAAAATAAACATGCAACAAACGCTTCAGCAAGATAGAGATCGTTTACAGGCATTAAAAGCGGTTAACCCGAATATTCGAGAAGAAGAAATTCAATATATTCGAGATCAACAAGAAAACTTTGAACAGATCTTAAATCAAACACAATTAAAACTAGATGCTGTTAGATTTATTGTTTCGACTCAATCGTAAACACATTAGATAAAGGCGACAGAGATACGTTTATGCAATCTCTGTCGCCTTATTCTTTTAGTTGTTCTTTTCGTAGTTATGTTTCTTTTGTTTAGAATATGAAATAATAGCGCCATAAATAACCAGCACTAAGAATCAACATGCCAAATTTTGTATATAACCCGCCATTAACACCTTATATCGATATCATTTACCGAGATGAAGACATAGTCGTTTTAAATAAACCCAGTGGTTTATTAAGTGTTCCTGGACGTGAAAAAAAACGTTGGGATAGTTTAGCGTTACGTATTTTACGTGTTTGGCCTAACGCCTGTGTAGTACACCGTTTAGATATGGCGACTTCAGGCATTATTGTGTTAGCGATGCGAAAATCAGCACAAAGTCATATGGGCCGCCAGTTCCAGCAAAAAGTTATCGACAAAACTTATTACGCACGTGTTGAAGGCATTATCTCTGAAGATAGCGGGCTAATTGATTTACCTATCCGGTGTGATTGGGAGAATCGCCCTCGTCAGATTGTCGATTTTGAGCAGGGAAAGAGTTCACAAACTGAATGGGAAGTGGTTAAACGTGAAAAACAGACGACGCTGGTTCGTTTAACCCCATTGACTGGTAGAACACACCAATTACGTGTGCATATGCAGCAAATTGGTCACCCGATAATTGGAGATGAGTTTTACGCTACAGATTTTGGCAAAAAGTTATCACCACAACGCTTAGCTTTGCATGCCGCAAGTATCACTTTAACTCACCCAACAACAGAACAACGTATCAGCTTTGATTGTCCGGCTCCATTTGCCGATAGTTAAGCCATAAAAATAAAATAGGGTTTATACCCATGATACTTCGAGATACAAAGTCAGCAAGTCAAGTTGTGCCGAGATACTAGGCATAAAATTGAAGCCTAGTCGCTCTAAGTCGATATTTTATAACAACGTAGATTGGTGCAACTTGCCTTGCCCTACCGCGCTCAAG
>JBALXF010000308.1:0-4291 GCA_036961085.1 Psychromonas sp. | reverse complement strand
GTTTGGCAACCCCCTGTATTACAAGAAGGTCAAATACTGACGGACTGGCGTAGTACTCATGGTGAGTTGTTTGCCGCAGTTAAGATGGAAAAGAACATGATATGGTTATTGTTATGTTTAATTGTATCGGTTGCCGCCTTTAATATCCTGTCATCATCTGTGATGGTTGTGAGCGATAAAAATACCGAAGTTGCGATACTAAAAACACTCGGGATGAAAGGTAGTACGCTAAATCTTATTTTTATTATTCAAGGTGCCTGGAGTGGTATCGTTGGTGCATTAGTAGGTACGGTATTAGGCCTGTTACTGAGTTATTATATCAACGAAGTCTTAGAATTTTTAGGTTTGCATTTTTTGTCCACCGCTTCAGGTGGAGAACGTTTATTACCCGTATTATACGATCCGGTACAAATTGCAGTGATCATGTTTGGTGCAATGTTATTAAGTCTATTAGCTACGTTATATCCTGCTTTTCGAGCTGGAAAAGTAAGTCCAGTGGAGGCATTAAGGTATGAATAAAGAAATTATTGTATGTAAAAATTTAAGTAAGGTTTACCAAGAAGGTAAATTACAAACTCCGGTACTACATGGAGTGGACTTATCGGCGATAGTCGGCAGTTCTGGCTCCGGTAAAAGTACCTTATTACACCTATTAGGTGGATTGGATACACCTAGCCAGGGTGATATTTTTTATCAAGGGAAAAATATTAATCAGTTTTCAACTAATAAACAAGCACAATGGCGTAATCAGTGCTTGGGTTTTGTTTATCAATTTCATCATTTATTATCTGAGTTTACTGCGCTTGAAAATGTTGCCATGCCACTGCTCATTGCCGGTGAAAATATTAAGGTCGCGAAACAGAGAGCACAGGAAATGTTAAAGCGGGTGGGTTTAGAGCCTAGAGTTTTACATCGTCCTTCTGAATTATCTGGTGGTGAACGTCAACGAGTTGCTATTGCACGTGCTCTAATTAATGAACCACAGCTTGTATTAGCCGATGAGCCGACTGGTAATCTCGATGCAAAAAGTGCAGATAGTGTTTATCAATTAATTAAAACTCTTAATGAAGAACTTGGTACTGCCTTTATAGTGGTTACCCATGATCAACAATTAGCCAATAAATTAGACCGTCAAGAGCATATGGTAAGTGGTGTGCTGCAAGGAAATATATAATGTTTCGACCATTATCTATCTTTATAGGTTTGCGTTATAGCCAAGCTAAACATAAAAATAAATTCGTTTCATTTATCTCGATTGCTTCAATATTAGGGATATCGCTTGGTGTAACAGTGCTGATCATTGGTTTATCGACCATGAATGGTTTTGAAAAGGCTTTAAAAGACCAATTATTATCAGTTATTCCCCATGCGGAATTAGAGCGAGTCGAAGGTAGTTATAAAGATATAGATGCGAGTTTGGAACAAATTATAGCACATCCTAATGTTGTTAGTGCGACGCCTTATATTACCCTAAATGGTCTGATGCAAAAAAACAATCAGATGAAAGCCTTGCAAATAAGGGCTATTCAACCTAAAACCGAAAGTACTGTTACGTCTGTTGAACAGTATATATCTGAAGGTAACTGGGATCTGTTAAAGACTGGTGAGCGTTCAATTATTTTGGGAAAAACCGTTGCTCAGCAATTATCTGTCGAAACAGGTGACTCATTAACCCTGTTATTGCCACAAGAAGGCGGTACAAAATTAAGAGCTCCACGAAAGGTTAATTTTAAATTAGTCGGTGTTTTTGAGATGGGGGGGCAATTGGATACTTCACTCGCCTTTATCCATATCGACGATGCTAAACAAATTTTAAATCTTCCAAGTGCCAATGGCATTGCATTTAAAGTTGATAATATACTCAATGCCCAGACAATTTCGAGAGACGTGGGATATAGTCTTTCCGAATATTTATACATCAAAAGTTGGATAACCAGCCAAGGGTATTTATACCAAGATATTCAGATGGTTAAGTCTTTAATGTACATTATATTATTATTAGTGATTGCGGTTGCATGTTTCAATATTGTTTCTACTTTGGTAATGGCAGTTAATGAAAAACGCGGTGATATTGCAATCTTGAAAACTATGGGCGCCTCTAAGTGGATGCTTCGTGGTATTTTCATGGTGCAGGGCGCTTTCAATGGTCTCATCGGATGTATTATAGGGGCTATCGCTGGCGTATTTCTAGCGCAAAACTTAACCAGCATAATGAAGTTTATTGAAACCTTAATTGGGCGTAAGTTCCTATCGGGTGATATCTATTTTATCGACTTTTTACCTTCATTTTTAATCTACGATCAAGTAATTGCAGTAAGTTTAATTGCTTTCTTAATGAGTGTACTTTCTACAGTCTACCCAGCATGGAAAGCAAGTAACATCCAACCTGCTGAAGAACTGGGATATAGCCACTAGATAATTAGTATTTAGTGTTTTGTATATAGTCACTTGCATTGTAAATGATTTAACCAAGGGCGCCATTTTCTTGTAATAACTGGTAAATGGCTTGTGCTATCTTTTCGTACCCCAGATCATTCGGATGAGCCATATCACTGTGTAGGTTTTGCTGTTGCAGCACATCGCTAATCACCTCATTCTCTATCGCCACTTGCATTTCATCTGCAACTTCTTTATATAATTTTAACGGCGATAAAATTAAACTTGGTTTGGGAACTGCAATTAATACGACTTGAATATCTCTTTCCTTAGCTAGTTTAATCATGTCTTTAAGGTTATCAGATAGCTTATTTAAATCTTGTTTTTTAATCAGATCATTACCTCCATGGCATAACAGTAATAATTGAGGATCATATTTATCAAGCAATAAAGCTAAACGTTGTAATCCATCTTTACTTAATTCTCCGTTAACCCCCTTATTAATCACCTCTATATTTAATAAATCAGATAGCTGTGCAGGGTAGCTCTGACTAGCTGTTGCGCCTTTTCCGAAGGTTAGACTATCGCCAAATGCTAAAATAGGCTGTTGCTGGTTGAGTTCTTTTAGTTTGATATCTGAATTTGAGCAGGCGAATAGAGCAGTTAACAATGTGATTGATATTAATAGATATTTCATAGTAATCCACAAATTTTAGGTATAAAAAAACGCACTCTAGGTGCGTTTATTTTGCTTAGATAATAATATTAATCATCTAAAATATTTAATAAAACTAGTAAATGTACAAACATGTTAAATAGGTTTAAATATAAAGAAACAGTTGCACGAATGTAGTTTGTTTCGCCACCATTAATAATGCGGCTCGTATCAAACAGGATCATACCTGACATGATTAGAACAACAACGCTACTGATAACAACTTGCATTAATGGGATTTGCAAAAAGATATTAGCAACCATTGCGATAATAACAGCAATCATACCCGCCATTAAGAAGCCGCCCATGAATGAGAAGTCTTTGCGAGATGTTAAAACATAACCAGATAAAGCAAAGAAAATAATTGCAGTTGTACCTAGTGCTTGCATGATCAGTGCTGGACCATTTGCTAAAGATAAATAGTTATTTAACATATTGCCAAGAGATGCACCCATTACACCGGTGAACATAAATACCCAAAATAGACCTTTACTTGAATCTGCATTTTTAGAAACTACAAATAGAAGACCAAAACCGACAAGAGTAAGTACCAATGATGCCATTGAACCAATTTGCATCATGGTCGCAATAGTTGCTGTTAATGCAAAGAAAGCTAATGTCATGCCTAATAAAATATAAGTGTTTTTAAGCACTTTATTAATAGAAATGCCCTGAGTACGTGACTGAGTATTAATTTGTGAATTCATGTTTTCTCCATGATAACCGTATAAAGTGATAAATATCATATCATGCATACGACAAAAAATGTCATGATTTTTTGTGAGCAGGATAAATATTTATAATAATAGTACGTTGCAAAGGATTGATAAAGGAGATAATTAAGGTTGGTATTATGAACTAAGAGGGGGAATTTATGATTTCATGTTATTTAGGTAATAAAAAAGGCGCTTTAAGCGCCTTTAACATTTTGAAAAATAAGGTTATTTAGCACCTTCAATAATGCCAACAAATTCTTCAATGATTAATGCTGCACCACCAACTAAACCGCCATCGATGTCTGGTTGTGCGAATAATTCTTTTGCACTTGCAGCTTTAACACTACCGCCGTAAAGGATTTGTACTTTTTCAGCAACAACTTTGCTTTGCTCTGCTAACCAAGAACGGATATGTGCGTGAACTTCTTGAGCTTGCTCAGAAGTTGCAACTTTACCAGTACCGATAGCCCAAACTGGCTCGTAT
>JBALXF010000307.1:0-4291 GCA_036961085.1 Psychromonas sp. | reverse complement strand
CACCTAATCTTGCTAAAGAGATGCACGTTGGTCATTTACGTTCAACAATAATTGGTGACGCTGTCACACGTACTCTAGAATTCCAAGGGCAAAATGTTATTCGCCAAAACCACGTTGGTGATTGGGGTACACAGTTTGGTATGTTACTCGCTTACATGGAAGAGTTACGTGCTCAAAATATAGAAATATCAAAAAACCTCTCTGACTTAGAAGTATTTTACCGTGCTGCGAAAGGCCGCTTTGATGAATCTGAAGATTTTGCAAATCGTGCGCGTTTTCTGGTTGTTGAACTGCAAAGTGGTAATGAAGAGTGTTTAACATTGTGGAAAGAGTTTAAAGACATCAGTATTTCACACTGCCAAGAAGCCTATCAGCGCTTAGGCGTTAGCTTAAGCATAGAAGATATCCGTGGTGAGAGTGCTTACGATAAAGATCTCGCTGTGGTGGTGAGTGATTTAGATAAAAAAGGCCTATTACAAGAAAGCCAAGGTGCGAAATGTGTATTTTTAGATAGCTTTAAAAATAAAGAGGGTGAACCTCTTCCTGTTATTATCAAGAAAAAAGATGGTGGTTTCCTCTATGCGACCTCTGATTTAGCAGCAATCCGTTACCGCCAATCAGTATTAAACGCAGATCGTGCACTTTACTTCGTAGATGCACGCCAGGGCTTACATTTCCAACAAGTCTTTGAAGTCGCCCGTTTAGCTGAATATATAAAACCAGAAACAACCCTTGAACATATGCCCTTTGGTACAGTGATGGGTGAAGATGGTAAACCTTTCAAAACACGCGCAGGCTCAACACCTAAACTTGCCGACCTACTAACAGAAGCTGAAGAGCGCGCTTACGTATTAGTTAAAGACAAAAATAAAGATATGGATGAAGAAACACTTCGTCATATTGCATCAGTAGTAGGAATAGCCTCTGTTAAATATGCAGATTTATCTAAAAACCGTACTAGTGATTACACTTTTAGTTTTGACAGTATGTTAAGTTTTGAAGGTAACACTGCTCCTTATTTATTGTATGCTTACACACGTGTTGCGAGTATTTTTAATAAAGCAGAAATCGAAATGGATAGCATCACAACATCAGTTAGTTTAACTGATGAAAAAGAGATAGATTTAGCCAATAAATTAATGCAGTTTAACGAAGTTATTAAATCTGTTGCTAAGCAAGGTATGCCTCATCATTTGTGTGCTTACTTATTTGAGTTAGCAGGTCTATTTTCTAGTTTTTACGAAGCCTGCCCAATTCTAATAGCTGAATCAGAAATCCAAAAACAGAGCCGTTTAAAACTAGCTGCATTAACTGCTAAAACACTTAAACAAGGCTTATCATTACTTGGCATTAATACTCTAGAGCGTATGTAAATGGCACCCGTTAATAAGAACAAACCGGTAAAACCTAAAAAGCGTGCGCCACGTAAACGCCCAGTAAGAAATAAAAAGCAGCCGCAAAAAGGGTTTCCTATAGTGGCTGTGCTCGGAATTGTCTTATTAACGGCATTTATTGGCTATTTTATGTTTGCTGTTGAAAAACCTGCAGAGCCAGTAGTTGTAGTAAATAAAGAGCCGCCACGAAAAGAAGAAGAACTTCCTGAAAAGCCACAGCCGAAGTGGGAATATGAAGATCTTTTAAAAACGCAGAAAATGGAAGTTGAAATTCCAGAAGTGGTTGAGCAAACACGTCCTTATCAAATGCAATGTGGTTCATTCCGCCAGCAAAATGATGCGGAGTCGCTTAAAGTACGTATCGCTTTTCAAGGCTTAAATAGTGAAGTGAGAAAAACCGGTAGTTGGTACCGAGTTATATTAGGCCCTTATGAACGTAAAAGGCCAGCTGAAAAAGATCGTCATAAACTGCAACGAGCAAAAATCAATGGTTGCCAAATTTGGCTTTGGCGTTAGAAGTAAAAATATAACCCCATAATAGCTGAACTTAATAACCTATTTCCTATCTAACAAAAAAGGGCAAACTAACTATTTGCCCTTTTGTGTTTTAATTACCCTTGAAAAACCAATAATTCCCCCATATATATAATAAATATAAATAGAGCCTAAATTTTTTGGCCTCCCACTTTCTCAGTTTAAAGGTATTAATATGACTACTATTGTTTCAGTACGCCGCGGCAACCAAGTCGTTGTCGGTGGTGATGGTCAAGTCTCTCTTGGAAATACTGTCATGAAAGGCAATGCACGAAAAGTACATAGATTATATAACAATCAAGTCATTGCAGGTTTTGCAGGCGGAACCGCCGACGCATTCACTCTTTTAGAACGTTTTGAAGCTAAACTGCAAGCGCATCAAGGAAACCTTGAGAGAGCAGCTGTCGAATTAGCAAAAGATTGGCGTACCGATAAAATGCTACGCAAACTAGAAGCATTATTAGCTGTTGCAGATAAGAATTACTCATACATCATCACAGGTAATGGTGATGTAGTACGACCTGAAAATGATTTAATCGCAATCGGCTCAGGTGGTAATTTTGCACAATCAGCCGCACTCGCATTATTAGAAAATACAGATCTAGACGCCAAAACAATTGTTGAAAAAGCATTGACAATTGCAGGTGATATTTGTGTTTTCACTAACGGCAACCAAACAATTGAATGTATTGATTTTGAAGATAAAATCGATACTGATAGTAAAAAATAGGAATAGTTATTTATGTCTAATATGACCCCAAAACAGATTGCTCATGAATTAGATCGCCATATTATTGGCCAAAATAAAGCTAAAAGAGCTGTCGCTATTGCACTGCGTAACCGCTGGCGCCGTATGCAACTAGAAGAAGAGATTCGCCAAGAAGTAACGCCTAAAAATATTTTAATGATCGGTCCAACAGGTGTTGGTAAAACTGAAATAGCACGCCGTCTTGCTAAATTAGCAAATGCACCATTTATTAAAGTAGAAGCAACTAAATTCACTGAAGTTGGCTATGTAGGTAAAGAAGTAGAAACTATCGTACGTGACTTAGTTGATGTTGCGATAAAATTAACACGTGAAGAAGAAATGGTGAAGGTCAATCATCAAGCTGAAGATTTAGCTGAAGATCGCGTTTTAGACATACTTATCCCACCTGCTAAAACTGGTAATGATTGGGATAGTGCGACAACTGAAGATGGCGCAGCAAGACAATCTTTCCGTAAAAAATTACGTGAAGGTAAGCTAGACGATAAAGAAATTGAAATTGATGTACCTGCACCTCAAATGGGTGTTGAAATAATGGCTCCTCCAGGTATGGAAGAGATGACGAATCAATTACAAGGCATGTTCCAGAATATGTCAGGTAAAGGTGAAACTAAAAAACGCAAAATGAAAATTAAAGATGCGTTGAAGGCGTTAGTTGAATCTGAAGCAGCAAAACTTATCAACCAAGAAGATCTTAAAGAAAAAGCATTATTCTCAGCAGAAAATAATGGCATTATCTTTATCGACGAAATAGATAAAATTTGTAAACGTGGTGATAGCTCTGGTCCTGATGTTTCAAGAGAAGGTGTGCAACGTGATTTGCTACCTTTAATTGAGGGCTCAACAGTTAGTACTAAGCATGGCATGGTTAAAACTGACCATATGTTATTTATAGCATCTGGTGCTTTCCAAGTTGCCAAACCTTCGGATCTTATTCCAGAATTACAAGGTCGTTTACCTATTCGTGTTGAATTAGAAGCACTTAAAGAAGAAGATCTAGCAAGAATACTGACAGAGCCTAAAGCATCGTTAAGCGAACAATATCAAGCATTGTTAGCAACTGAAGGTGTATCAATTGAGTTCACTAAAGACGGTATTGATAAAATAGCTAAGTCGGCTTGGCATGTTAATGAAACGACAGAAAACATTGGTGCTAGACGTCTGCACACATTGATGGAACGTATTATGGATGAGCTTTCATACGAAGCTTCAGACCGCCAAGGTCAATCTATTACTATCGACGAGCAGTATGTAGCAAATGCACTTGATGATTTAGTCGAAGATGAAGATTTAAGCCGTTATATTTTATAATTAAAATATAACGATGATAATCAAGCCTCTAACAATTTATTTTGTTAGAGGCTTTTTTTTAAATTAATTCTGTCAAAAAATTCAATTCGTAATTATATTTATTGAATTACTTTTAATATATTTAGATGAACAAATAGAATCGCTTTACGTCAATTACACAACTATCAAATAACTATGACATAACAAGTGAAAATTATTTTGTGTTTATGTAAATCCCGTTCAGGGTTTAATAAAAGATCATTAACTTTGATCCACATGAACTATCGCTTGAATGCAGCACGACGAG
>JBALXF010000306.1:0-4298 GCA_036961085.1 Psychromonas sp. | reverse complement strand
GTTTGCAGAGTAAAATGAGACAAGTAGATACGCAGTTTAAGATACTGCGGTAATTTTTCTCGCGCCAGTCTGTGGAAATCTCATCACTAAATAAAACTTCCAATTCATTATGTGTCCTTAATAATTAATATTTTAATTGTTGTATATAACTTTATCTAGACGGGTAACCAATAAGTGTTAAAGAAAAAGTAAGCTGTAATCAATAGGCTGGTAATAGTAACAAACATTCTGACATTATCCTGAGACAGAATGGGATAGTTTTTCAAAAAAGTAGCCGCGGATAGTGTGTCAAGTAACTGATATATTTTATCATTAATACCACTTTGTTCTAAAAATTCATTGAAAGCATGAGATGTGGTTGCAAAGCCACCTGGAACTTGTACGCCTACATTTGAAAGGTTTGAGATCATTTCACCGAGTGATGCATTTTTACCACCTACACGGTCAACATCATTCATTCCTAAAACGTCAAACCAAAGTACATTTTCTTGCACGACATATTCTCCAAAAGAAAGAAACAATAATAAATAGGTTTATGAGCTATATCAGTATATTTATAACTTAAGAAATACCTATTGCTAAGACACGAAGTAGAAAGCAAATAAACACTCAATTTAGCGTTTACGATTTAATTGTACTGAGTATTATTTGTGTAACAAATTGTGCCTCAGTGTATTTCGAGGTCAATATCTTTTAGACTGACTCAACTACAAAACCCGACTCTCTATATAGCCAAGTAATCAAATAAAAAAGGCCCAATCCACAGAAAAATGAATTGAGCCAATCACAAGCTATTTACTGTCAGCCTAACGTAAATTATGCACTGCGGTACAATTTAGTCAGCGTAAACTCAACATGGCCAAGCACTTCTGCACTAGTATGACGTCCGTTAGCTGCATCTATAGCCTGTTCAATTAACGCATCACCCGCCTCATCCAGTGTCATTTCATGACGTAGAACTGCTGAGACATCTAAATCTACATGCTCACTCATGGTGCGTACTGTTCTCGGGTTACCAGTAATTTTAATCACCGGCATAATCGGATTGCCAATTACATTTCCCTGTCCAGTAGGGAAAAGGTGCAGTACATATCCGGCAGCGGCCTGCAATGTATTACATTCAGCAGCAGCAGACGAGGTGTCCATGAAATAAAGACCGGGACCTTTTCCTGGTGCTTCAGCCGGCTCTAATACATCCACATAACTGGCTTTTTTTCCTATTTTTTGCACATTTCCCAGCGCTTTCTCTTCGATAGTAGTCAAACCGCCCAGAATATTACCTTTTGTCGGTTGTGAATCAGTTAGATCATCGGTTTTTTCAGCCATAATAAAATCATTATAGGCAGACCAGGTTTTAATAAACTTCTCGCCGGCTTCCGGTGTTGCTGCACGCGCTTTAACAATCATCTCGGCGCCAGTGATTTCAGAAGTTTCGCCAAAGCAGGTAGTTGCACCAGCAGCATCCATTTTGTCGATAAAATTACCGACAGTCGGATTAGCTGAAAGTCCCGATGTAGTATCAGATTCACCACATTTAGTGGCTACCCAAAGATCGCTTATAGGACACTCTTCACGGCTTAATGCAGTAGCAAAATGAACAAATTCTTTCGCTTTACGTGAAGCTGAAGCAACCGTATTGATATCACCGTTCTGTTCAATTGAGAAACCAACCACAGGTTTACCTGTTACCGCTATACCATCGACGACTTTCTGCGTCCATTCAGGTTCAATACCGATAACCACCACAGCAGCTACATTTGGATTAGCGCCTGTACCGATAATAGTGCGGAAATGCAGATCTAAATCTTCACCAAACTGCAGTCTGCCGTATGAGTGAGGAATTGCAATCGTGCCTTTGATATTGTTAGCGACAGACTCGCAGGCAGCATTTGATATATCATCCAAAGGTAGAATAACCACATGATTTCTAATTCCAACTCTGCCATTTTCACGGCGGTATCCCATAAATGTATTACGTTTCATAGTCAATCTTTCCTTAATTCTAAAATCAGCAGTTAACAGCGACAATGGCTGATAGCGGCTTGATAGTTAAACAAAATGTAAATTATTTAATTAATTAACCCTAATAATGAGTCGTTATATGCACTGGTGCTGGTTAATAAGTACGATAGGCACTATGGCAGTGCCCTACTATCGTATCTATGCCTTATCCTCTAATTGCCAGCTGAGTCTGTGAAAATTGATTACAGCTCATTTTGAACAGCTTCAGCACACATCTCACTGCTAGTCTAGGATTATTAGAGCTTACCAGCGTTTAGTTTTAATATTGTGTACATGGGCATGACCACCGGACTCAATGGCTTCAACTACACGCCCCATATCCTGGTCGTATTTGAAAATTGTGTCGCCAACCTTAAGTGCTTTAATCGCAATTTTATGGCCCAAAGGAATGTCATGAAGTGCAACCAACTTGATTTCCTCATTGGTATCCATTTTATAGCCTTTTACTTCCATTCCAGCCTTAACAGTTTCTACCACAACAACACCGACTGAATCGTTATCATCATGAATCAAAAAATGTGTTTCACTCATTTGCATACTCTCCATTATGGTCAAATTATATACTGCGCAAATTCAAATTAACAAATGTGCAACACTTATGCAAGACTTAATTTATCTTATGTCTTATATAAGACACAAGATCACGTTTTGGGATTAAATATCGTTGATTATTATGGATTTAGTCATTGTAATTTGGAGTTTTATTAGGGTCTGTTGATCATTCAAGGTATTTTTGCAGTTGTTGGTTGGTGATTTATACAAGGCAGAGCCTATGTAGTGTGGTTGTTCCACATAAATAGGCGATAACGCAGTAGAAGTAGTCAACAAACGCCGCCCTTCGGGTTCATCTTAATGCGTTTTGTTCTTTGTTGAGTGAAATTCGCTTAGATGACTAGGCCACATCTTACTCGCCGCAATCAAAACACTTTTAAATTGAACAAAATTAAACCGGCAAAGATCAACAGACCCTAGAGCAAGTTTAAAATATCACAATCACTTAAAGGCTACCTTGATAATATTCTAAAAAACATTTTGATATTATTAAAATATAGAGTGACAAATATCACCCTTTTAATTT
The DNA here is from genome assembly GCA_036961085.1 of Psychromonas sp. GTDB lineage: Bacteria > Pseudomonadota > Gammaproteobacteria > Enterobacterales > Psychromonadaceae > Psychromonas. Next base: position 1,198 of record JBALXF010000306.1, on the reverse strand, counting down.
AATTAGAATAAAACGTTTATCAACACATTAAGTTAAAAGCTTTTTGGGGGGAAGTTAAAGGTTCACTCATTTTCTATCTGTATAAGCTAAACATTTATTATTTATAATCTAGAGGGTTATCTATGGTTCTGCCAACGTTTATCAATTTGTATAAAACCTTATTGCACTTCCCTTTATTAGCTCCACAGTTACATCATTAACCTTTGTTATTAGGTATTATCTTGTGGGTAGTTATCTCTACTAGCTAGTAAGCCTACATACTACTAACCATCTGAGTATATAAAAATGACTATTTTTTAGCGGAGATTAATTCTCCGCTTTTTCATATCTATTGCTATTAATAACGTAATAAAATAACAAGAAAAAAGCCAACAATGTAAGTGTTGCACTAATTAAACCCGTAGTTAATGTAGCCACAATGATGGCTAGCGAGACCATACTAATAATAAGTTTTTTTAACATGTATTTCCCTCTTTATTGGTTATCTAAAGTAGTGATCTAATATGGTCTTAGTATTGGTAACTAAAGCTTTAAAAGGAAATACAAAAATCGTCTATCTAATAACAGTTTTAGATCTTATGTTTGGGAAAAATATTGATCCCAGAAAGTAAAGCAGCGTCTCAGGCAAGGGGGTTTGAATAAACACAAGTTCATTATAAACAAGAGTAATATTCGGACCTAGTTCGCACAACAACGGGAGGCGCTTGTTTTTTTACACAGAGTTTTGTTAAACAGTAGAGTTATAGGTGAGAAATGTCGTATTTCACTCCCTCATTGCGATGAAAAATGATATGGAAACACAGTTTCAAGTTCCGATGTTTCAACAGCAAAACTAAAAGCGTAAGGTATTGAAGTAGTTGAGCTTAATTCTGTATCAGATCTGAGCGTTTATGTAGATGGTGCTGATTAGATTAATTCATATCAGCACCACCGATTGATGCTACTAGGTACCAACAGAATGCTAATGCAATGATTGACATGAGAGTGAGTGCAATTAAGCCCATATCGCCACTGAAAAAACCTACTAATAAGAGTGCAGTTTAAGCAACAACAGCAAGGTTTATGCTGTTTTTATTCGGTAACGAGAGTGCTGAACTACTGACTTTTCCACTTAATTGACCAAAGGCAACAATTGAACCAGTAAACGTGACTGCACCTATGAAGATACTTAAGAATACTTCAACGTCTTGAATCGTTT